>JAQBVH010000002.1 GCA_027623615.1 Planctomycetota bacterium
AGACGCGCGCGTTCACCCGCGGCGTCGAGGCCGCCCTCGGTCGTGATCTCCTTGCGGTCCTCCGGCACGAGGCAGAAGGCGTCCGCCTTGCTCTTCTCCGCGATCGCGAGCATCTCCTCCGCCAGGCAGCACTCGAGGTTGAGCACCGTCCCGATCGACGCGCGCAGCTTGACCACGTCGGCGTCCTGGATGTGACGCCGATCGAGGCGCAGATGGCAGGTGATGCCGTGCGCGCCCGCCGCCTCGCACGCGAGCGCGAACGCGACCGGGTCCGGGAACGCTTCGCGGCGGGCCTGGCGGACGGTTGCGACGTGATCGATGTTGACGTGGAGGCGGGGCATGGAGGTGATTCTAGGTGGGCCTGCGAGCACGGGAACGGCGAGGTGCAATCGCTGCGCGCTTCCTCGACGGACCGTCGCGAGACGGGTCAGCGCGCGACGTACGCGTCCGCCTCAGCATTCCAGGTCCACTTGGATCGTTCGGTCTGAATCGCCGCTGCATCGATCGCGGAGCCCTCCGGCAGAATCGATTGCAGACGATCGAGAGCTGCTCTCCTGAGCGCCTCCTCGGGGAACGCGGCGAGGGCGAGGAGCAGGTCCAGGTCTCGGTACGCCCACAGGTGTCCGCTGGCGCGGACGTTGATGGGATCCAGGACGGTGAACCAGTCGAGGTCGACACGCACGCGCTCGCTGAGGGCGAGCACCGTGGACTGCCCCAGGGCAACGAGCGCGTCGGCGGCGGCCTGGTTGTTCTGCGCGGCGTGCGCGAGCAGGCGCTCTACCTCGTCGGCCTCCTCGAGGCCCTGCAGCGGGCTCCACGAGAGCGCCCGGCGCAGCCAACCCTCGCGGGCGGGGTCCGGCTCGAACTGCCGCTCCTCGAGGGGGACCACCTCCCACGGCGCGTCGTGCTCCATCACGCGCCGGTGCTCCTCCCCGACCCACAGGCCGAGCGGCAGGAACCAGTCGCCCCGTCGCACGGACCAGCGCGTCCCCTCGACCTCGGCGACCAGCTCCATGTGGAGGATCAGCCCGTCCTCGGAGGCTCAGCGGATGCGCAGCCACTGGTCCTCCTCGGGAACTTCGAGGCGCCACAGCTCCTCGCCGCGCGATCCGTAGCAGACCAACGCTTCTTCCAGCGACGAGTCGAGCACGAAGCCGTTGCCGGTGGGGGACACGAGGGTGCGCATCGCGAAGTGCGCGCGGGTATCCCAGCTGCGCTCGAACTGCATACCAAACGAGAGCAACTCGGGGTTGCGGAGGTTGCCGGTGAAGCGGTAGCGGTAAGGCCCGTGGTGATCGATGCCGGTGCCGTCCAGCGAGTTCGCCTTGACGGTGAAGCGGCCGTCGGGTGAGGCGCTCTCGTGGTCCTGCGCACCGAGACAGCACTGGTGGAGCGCGGCCGTGGGCTGGGACAGGAGCGTGAGGAGGAGGCTGGGAAGGATCATGAGAGGCTGTTCGCGTGGGGGTTCACCGTACCGCCCAAGTCGCGCCGTGTTTCAAACGACCGGCGTTCCGAGGGCGTGGAAACCGTCCACCAACATCTGCACGGCCATGCAGGCCATCAACATGCCCATCAAGCGCGTGAGCGCCTCGAGCCCCTTGTCGCCGAGCACGTGCGCGAGCTTGCTCGCGAACATCAGCACGAGCGCGGAGCCCGCCCAGGCGCCCACGACCGCGAGCACCCAGTTGCCGGTATGGTCCGGGTAGCCGCTGGTCAACAGGAGCAGCAGCGACAGCACCGCCGGTCCCGCCAGGAGCGGCACGGCCATGGGGAAGAAGAGCGGTTCGCCCTCCCCGTCGCCGCCGAACATGTCCTCGTCTCCGGGGAAGATCATCCGGAACGACATCACACCGAGGATCAGCCCGCCCGCGATGCGCACGGAGTTGACCTCGAGCTCGAGGAGCCGGAAGACGCCCTTTCCGACGAACAGGAACAGGATCAGGAAACCGAGGGCGAGCAAGAGCTCCCGGGCGAGGACCCGGCGGCGGCGCTCGGGGCGCACGCCGCCAAGCACGCTGCCGAACACCGGCAGGTTGCCGAGCGGGTCCATGAGCAGCCAGAGGGTGAGGGTGGCGGTTGCGAGGGTCACGGGTCGTCCATGTGTGAGGGGTCGGTCGGGACAAAGAAGAACCCGCCGGAGGCTGGGAGCCGCCGGCGGGTGATCGGGTCGGAGTCCTCGGGACTCGTCAGGGATGCGCGCGCGACAGCGAAGGGGCCACCTGGCCAAACTCGCGTTTGGCAAGGAGGGCCTGGAGCTGGGTAGAAACCCAACCACTGGCAATGCGGTGTCGGAGGAGCTGCGCGGTCATCGCGCGGCGATCAAAGACCACGGATGGCAGGCCGTCAACCCCAGCCACGAAGTTCCTCCGGGTGTGTCCGAACCGCGACCGGCTATCCTCCCGAGCATGCGCATCATCGCGGGAGAGTTCCGGGGTCGTCGGTTGACCTCCCCAGAGGGTCGCGACACGCGGCCGTTGTTGGATCGCGTCCGCGAGGCCATGTTCTCGACCCTCGGCGATCTCGTCGACGACGCGGCGGTGCTCGATCTCTTCTCGGGCACCGGGTCCATTGGCCTCGAAGCTCTGAGCCGCGGCGCGGCATCCGTCACCTTCATCGAGCGCGACGCCCGCGCGCTGCGCGCGTTGCAGCAGAACGTTGAGATGCTCGCTGTCCAGGATCGAGCCACCGTCCTGCGCGGGGATGCCCTCGCGCCCGCGGCCTGGCCGGAGCAGGCCGACCTGATCCTCGTGGATCCGCCCTACCCCATGCTGCGCGATCGCGGTGACCGACCGAAGTTGATCGACGCCGTGCGAGCTCTGTACGACGCAACCCTGCGTGCGCCCGGCGCCCTGGTCCTGCACACCCATCCCAGGGACCTCGACCCGGCGGACCTGTCGCCGCTCGTCGCGACCGAGCGCGTCTACGGTCGCACGTGCCTCTGGTACCTCTGGAAGGCGCCGACCGATGGATGAGCCCGCCGTCCGTCTCGCCGGTCTACGCAAGAACTATGGGTCGAACGTCGTGCTGAACGAGCTCGACCTCGAGGTCGCGCCCGGCACCGTTTTTGGGTACCTGGGTCCCAACGGCGCGGGCAAGTCGACCACGGTGCGCATCCTGTGCGGCATGGACGACGACTACCACGGCAGCGCCCAGGTGGGCGGCATCGAGGCGGCCGACGACCCCCTCGAGGTCAAGCGCCGCATCGGCTACGTGCCGGAGAGCGCCGAGCTGTACGACGTGCTGACCGGCTTCGAGCATCTGCAGCTCGTCGGTCAACTGCATGGTCTCGACCCGGACACGATCACCCGCCGCGGGAAGGCCATGGCGGACGCGTTCGGGCTCGGCCCGCGCCTGAACACCCCGATCGGGAGCTACTCCAAGGGCATGCGCCAGAAGGTGCTCTTCTGCGCGGCGCTGCTGCACGACCCGCCGGTGCTGTTCCTCGACGAGCCTTTGTCCGGATTGGATGTGGCCTCGTCGATCCTCGTCAAGGAGCTGATCCGCGGCCTCGCCGAGCGTGGTCGCACGGTCTTCTACTGCTCGCACGTCATGGACGTGGTCGAGCGTGTCTGCGACCGCATCGTGATCCTGCACGAGGGCGTGATCGTCGCCGACGGCACGTTCGAGGAGCTCTCGAGCCAGAGCCAGTCCGAGCACCTCGAGGGCATCTTCGCCGACCTGACCGGCGCCGGCGACTCGGCCGCCGCGGTGGCGGACATCCTGAGCGAGCTCGCGTGAGGCAGCGCGACCCCCTCGCCTGCGGTATGGCGGGCAACCTGGTGCTCGCGCTCACGCGGCCGCTGGCGCCCCTCTCGCGGCTGTTCGGAGCGGACCCGGTGCGCATGCAGCTCCTGCTACGCGTGCGCTTCGCGATCAGCGACCGCAGCTCGATCGGGCCAGCGGATCACATCAAGGGCATCGGCGCGCACCTGGCGCTGACCACGCTGATGGGTTTCCTCCTGGTGCTGCTCGTGCTGATGACCCGCGAGCACCCGGCGGAGGCCATGGCCCTCGGCCAGGGCATCGTCCTCTTTCTGATGGCGTTCAATCTGGTCTTCGTCCTGAACGACTTCCTGTTCGACGAGGCCGAGGGCACGGTCGTGCTGCCCTGTCCGATCGATGACCGCACCGTTCTCCTGGCGCGCCTGATCCACGCGGCGAGCTATGTGGCCCTGGTCGCCTTCGCGCTCGCGGCACCGGCGACCTTCTTGTCGGCCTTCGCGATCGGTCCTCTCTTCGGCGCGACCTTCGGCCTGGCGTCGATCTTGACCACGGGCTTGACCGTCTCCCTGTTCCTGATCGCCTGCGGCGTCGCCCTGCGCCTGGTCGGGCCGCGGCGGTTCAAGTCGGCGATCGGTTGGGGTCAGCTCCTGCTCCTGTTGGCCCTCTACGGGTTCCAGTTCTTGAGCATGGACGTGATGCGCTGGGCCGAGGACAAGGGGCTCTTCCAGGAGCCCGGCGCCTGGTGTCTCGCGGTGCCGCCCCTGTGGAGCGAGGCGCTCTGGGAGCGGGTCTCGGGGAACCCGACGCCCTTCAGCCTGCCCCTCGTCTGGGCCGCGTTCCTCGCGCCACCGCTCCTGCTCGCGATCGCCCTGCGCCTGACCCAGCGTGGATTCCTGCAGGCGGTGAACGCGCGCGAAGGGGGGCGAGCGCGCGCGCCGCGTCGCACGCTGCTCGATCGGCTCGGGGATCGGTTGACGCGCCCCGGGGGAGAGCGGGGGGGCTGGCACATCCTGGCCAAGGCAGCGCCTCGGGATGCGCGCTACCGCCTGCGCGTGATCCCCGTCCTGGCGATGCCCGTCTTCGCCCTGGCGGGAATCTTCTTGAGACGCGATGGGTCCATGGACCTGGAGTTCCTCGCCGCCGGGTTCCTCTACCTCGACGTCCTCGGCCTCATGGTGCTCAACAACGTCCTCTACTCGGAGCGCTACCGCGCAGCCTGGGTCTGGAGGGCGAACCCCGTCGCCGGACCGCACGTGACCGAGGTAGGCATGGTGCGGCTGGTCATCGTCGTGATGTACCTCCTCCCGGCGTCCGCCCTGGCCGCCTACCTGCTTGCCACCGGCGGTGAACCAGGTCTGCGCGCGGTGCTGGCGGGCTTCCCGCTCGGGCTGTTCCTCGGCCTCGCCCTGCTGCAGCGCGCCAAGACCCCTTATCCGTTCTCCGAGAAGCCCCGCAACACGGCCACGAGCGAACAGATGGGCTTCGCCTTCGTCTCCATGTTCGTGGTCGCGCTCTGCGGCACGGCCGCCGTGTTCGCGGCGTACCGCTACTGGCTTGCGATCCCGGTGGCGCTCCTGTCGCTGTTCGGAGCGGCGCATGCCTGGAGGAAGATGGGGGCGAGTGCACAGCCCATGCGGCGGGCGCGCAGGCGCCGCCCGGTCCCGGTGGGCTGGGACGGGGACGACGCCGGGAGTTAGATCAAGAACGAGAGCATCCAGGTCACGCCGTTCGCGATCGTCGCGACGGTCAGCGCGCGCGCCGGGCTGGCCTTCGCGGCAAGACGGTAGCCCAGGGCCTCGAGCAGGATCACGCCGACCTCGATCGCAGCCATCGATCCCACGGCGCTCGCGCCGTGCAGGGCGAACGCGAGCGGGTGGGTGATCGCGTTGACCAGGACGCAGACAAGTAGGAACGACGAGCGCCGTTCCCGGGGCGCGAAAACGGCGGCGATGACCAGCTCGGTGAGGACCGTGAGGCCCAGGAGCGCGGGGTAGCTCAAGCCTGCACGGCGGGCTTGCGGCGACCACGCACGACGATGCCGCCGAGCAGGAGCAGGCCGAGGCAGGGCAGGCAGAGCCAGGCCATGTTCATGCGGCTGGTGCCCGCGGCGATCTCGTTGCCGTCGGCGTCGAAGTGCGTGTCCGAGACCAGGCTCAGCTTGACCACGTCACCCTCGATACCGTCGAACTGGTAGACGGTGGTGATGGCGCGGGTCGCGCTCGACTCCTTGACGGCCGAGGTCAGGCTCAGCTCGAACTCGGAGGCCGGCAGGTCGGGTACGACGCGCTCGTCCTCGAACTCCGGCAGCGCGCCCGTGTAGGCGTAGATCTTCGGGTCGCAGAACTTGTAGAAGGAGAAGGGCTCCCCGTCGAAGATCTGGGTCGGACCGCCGCCCATGTAGGCCGGGAAGAGGAAGAACTTCGTCCCCGCGGGCGCCTGGTCCAGGCCGCGGATCTCGAACTTGTGGCGGACCGGCGCGGTGCCGGGTACCAACACGTCGGCCTGGGCGGGAGAGGTCAGCCCCACCAGGGCGAACAGGAGGATGAGGAGTTTGCGTTGCATGGTCCGGATTGTTCAGTGAGTCGCCGGGATGGTCGGAACGACGCCTCCCGGGACCATCTTGGCTTCCCGCGGGGCATTTTCGGAACCTGAAGGTCGAGGCGTCTCAACGCGGTTCATTGAACCGAGGAAACCGCAGCGAAAGGAACCTCCATGCAGTACCTGTGCCTCATCTGTAGCCCCGAAGACTACTACTCCCGCCTGTCCGAGGAGGAGATGGGTGGCCTGTTCCAGGCCTACGGCGACTACGACCGGGCGGTCACCGAGGCCGGCGTCCTCGTCGACTCGAACCGCTTGCAGCCCAGCTCGACCGCGACCTCGGTGCGGGTTCGCGACGGCCAGACCTTGACCACGGACGGTCCGTACGCGGACACGAAGGAGCAGTGCGGCGGTTACTACCTGCTCAGCTGCGAGGACCTCGACGAGGCCCTGTCGTGGGCGGCGAAGATCCCCTCGGCCGCCTACGGTACAGTCGAGGTGCGACCGGTCATGGAGGAGATGTAGCTGTCTGAGGCCCAGGAGGCGATCGAGCGCGTCTTCCGCGCAGAGCACGGCCGCATCTACGCCGCGCTCGTCCGGCGCCTCGGTGACTTCGACCGCGCCGAGGACGCGTTGTCGGAGGCGCTCTCGATCGCCCTCGTGCGCTGGCCGACCGCAGGCCTGCCCGACAACCCCGGCGCCTGGATCACGACCACCGCGCACCGGGCCGGGCTCGAAGGGTTGCGTCGCGAGCGGCTCGGCCAGGACAAGCTCGAGGACGTGCGCGCCGAGACGCATGAGGCGGCCCGCGACGCCCTGCCGCCCGACTCCGGCCTGACCGACGAGCGGCTCGAGCTGATCTTCACCTGCTGCCACCCGGCGCTCGCCCGTGAGGCGCAGGTCGCCTTGACCCTGCGCAGCCTGTGCGGCTTGACGACAGGCGAGATCGCGCGCGCGTTCCTCGTGCCCGAGGCGACGATGGCCCAGCGCCTCGTGCGGGCCAAGCGCAAGATCCGCGACGCAGGGATTCCCTTTCGCGTGCCGGCGGATGACGCGCTGGCTGGCCGGATGCCCGCCGTGCTCGCGGTGGTGTACCTCGTCTTCAACGAGGGCTACGCGGCGACCTCGGGGGAGGACCTCGTGCGCGGCGAGCTCTGCCAGGAGGCGGTGCGCCTCGCGCGCATGTTGGCCGAGCTCCTGCCCGAGGAGGCCGAGGTGCTCGGCCTGTTCGCGCTGTGCCTCCTGCAGGACTCACGGCGCGCGGCGCGCACGGATCGCGTCGGCGATCCGATCCTGCTCGAGGAGCAGGATCGCGCGAGCTGGGACGCGCAGCAGATCCGTGAGGGCCTGCGCGTGCTCGATCAGGCGCTGCTGCTGCGCTCGCCGGGCGAGTACCAGCTCCAGGCCGCGATCGCCGCCCTGCACGCCCGCGCCGCGTCCTCGGCCGAGACCGACTGGCCCCAGATCGTGCTGCTCTATGGCGAGCTGCATCGCCGGACGGGCTCCCCGGTCGTGCGCTTGAACGAGGCCGCGGCGACCGCGATGGCCGAGGGTCCCGACGCGGGACTGGCGCTGCTGGAGGGGCTCGCGGGGCTGGACGACTACCTCTTCCTGCACTCGACGCGGGCGGACCTGCTGCGCCGCTCCGGGCGCACGGAGGAGGCGCGCGCGGCATACGAGCGCGCCCTCGAGCTGGCACAGAACCGCTCGGACGAGCGCTTCCTCCGGCGTCGCCTGAGGGAGCTGTAGGACCTTGCAGGGCCTGGGCTAAACTCGCGCCATGCAGGCATTCCGCTCGTTCGCGCTCCTCTCAGCCCTCTCCGCACCCGTCGTCGGCCAGAACGAGACCCTGGACTGGGCCAACGTCCACGCTGTGGTCGTCGGTGTTCTCGACTGGCAGGACTCCGACTGGTCGAGCTTCTCGGACGAGAACCGACAGGACCAGCTCCTGGCCGAGACCATGCTGGCGCGCGGCGTTCCGAAGCAGCAGCTGCATCTGCTGCTCGACAAGGCCGCGACGCGCGACGCGATCGAGGACGCGCTGCGCGCCGCGAGCAAGGCTGCCGACGAGCACGCGACGTTGATCTTCTACTACGCCGGCCATGGTCAGCGGCGGGGCGAGGTGTGCGCCTTCGCCAACTACGACATGCATGGGGTCGAGACCGGCCTCGGCATGGACCGGGTCGGCGCGATCCTGGAGGAGCACTTCCAGGGCAAGCGCCTGTTGACCTTCGCGGACTGCTGTCACTCGGGCTCCCTGGCCGAGGTGGTCGATCGGTTGCACGCGAAGGGCGTCGACGGCGCGAGCGTCACCTCGGTCGTCGCCGAGGACGTCTCGACCGGGGACTGGACCTTCACCCAGACCTTGATCGAGGTGCTCGCTGGAGACCCGACCCACGACGACGACGGGGACGGCTTCGTCGAGCTCTCCGAGCTGCGTGACGGCGTGCACGAGGCGATGGCCTACCGAGCGTTGCAGCGCTCCGGGTACCACCTCGCAGGTGCAGCACCCTCCCTGCGCCTGGCGCCGGTGGCCAAGCCGCGGCCACGGTTCGAGGGCACCTTCGGCATAGGCGCGCACGTGCGCCTGAACCAGATGCCTTCGCGGGTCGGGCGCATCCTCGATCACAACGACGAGGGTCAGTTCCTCGTACGCACCTACACCTACGCGCGCCATCAAGACACCTGGATGACGATCAACGAGGTGCGGCCACTGATCGTCGTTGCCCGCCAGGTCGGCGCCCACGTGACCGTTCGACAGGGAAGCGACCTGCTGCCCGCAAGAGTGATTGAGGTCGACGCTCCGTTCTACAAGGTCTCGTTCCCGGATTGGCCCGAGCTCGAGGACAAGTGGATGCTCGGTCACCAGTTCCCGTCGGGCTACGCGGAGCCCACGCTCGGCCGACCCTGCCACGTCGAATGGCAAGGCACCTGGTATCCCGCGCTGATCCTCGAGGAGAAGGACGAGCAGTACCTCATCCACTACGTGGGCTACGGCGACAACTGGGACGAGTGGATCAGCGCCGAACGCCTGCGCCTTCCGTCTACGAAGGACGACTGACAATGCTGCCGCTGCTACTCACCCTCGCGACCCTCGCTCCCCAGGACGACGCGCGCGGCTGGGGCCCCGAGCAGGCGACCGGCGCGCCGGACACCGCCACGGCCGGCGACAACCAGACCGCCTGGGCCTCGCGGCGGCGCAACGGGTCCTCCGAGTGGCTCGAGCTGCGCTACCCCGAGGCGGTCACGCCGGTGGGCGTGCGCGTCTTCGAGACCTTCAACCCCGGCGCGCTCGTTCAGGTCGTCGCGATCGATGCGGACGGCGCGGAGCACGTCGCCTGGAAGGGCACGGATCCCGGGGTGGGGGACCAGGACGTGGTCGTGCTGCCGCTCGCGGTCGGCGTGCCGATCCAGCGCCTGCGCCTCGAGCTCGACTGCTCGCGCGTGCGCGGATGGAACGAGATCGACGCGGTCGGATTGCACGACACGGAGGGCAGGCTGTGGTGGGCGTCGTCCGCCACGGCCAGCTCGACCTTCGCCCAGGCGGAGGCGCCCTCGGTCCTGCGCGAGCTGCCGCCAGTGACGACCCTCGACCCGAGCTGGGCGACCCGCGCCGACGGTCTGCTCGAGCTGTACGGCAAGGCGCGCGCGAGCGGCGCCGAGGCCGAGTTCGTCACGGCCCTGGCCGAGGAGGTGCTCCTCGCCCAGTCCGATGAGTCGAGAGTTGCGCCGACCTTCGCCGGTCGCTGGGACACCAGCTTCGGGCCGATGAACCTCACCGTCGAAGGCGAGGTGATCTCCGGGACCTACGCGGCCGGCTCGATCGAGGGCAAGCTCGAGGAGGTCCGCCTCGTCTTCCGCTTCACCGAAGCGGACGTCGCCGGTGATGGTTGGTTCGAGCTTGCGACCGACGGCCAGAGCTTCGCGGGGCAGTGGCACAACGACGGCGTGACCTCACTGTCGGCCTGGCGTGGAACGCGCATGGCGGAGGTGCAGACCGACGTGACCTGGCTGGTCGTCTTCGAGGCGCCCTGGGAGCACGGCCTGGCCGACACGCCCTACGCCTTCGGCGGCATGCTCGAGGCGATCTTCAGCCACAAGTCGAACGTGCGCGTGCGGCGGCGCAGCTACACGGACGCCACCAGCTTCGAGAACTGGGCGCGGCAACTCGCCTGGCTCGACGGCGAGGTGATCCTGGTCGTCGCGACCCACGCGACGAGCAAGGGGCTGCAGAGCCAGGACGGGTTGATCCCGCCCGAGGTCGTGGCCAAGGCCCTCGCGGGGGCCTCGAACCTGCGTCTGGTGCACTTCTCGGCCTGCGAGGCGATGGCCGGTGACATGCCGAAGCTGGTCAACGAGGCCTGCGGCAAGCACGAGACCTTCGCCGGTGTGTCGGGCTATGACATCTCGGTCGATTGGATGGGCAGCGCGTTGACCGAGTTCACCTACCAGGACCTCCTTCTCGGGCGTCGCCTCGAGCCCGCCAAGGCCGCGGACGAGCTCCTGAAGCTGCTCGAGTTCGCCGGCGACACGGTCCGTCCGGCCAGCGCGATTCCCGCCTCCCACTTCCGCTTCGAGGCGCCCACGCGCAGCGAGGCGCCGGTGCCCGCGGGGGGCTGAGCGGCAGGTCCTCAAGGAATCGGTGCGGCCGGTCGATGGTGCCCGCATGGGACCGGAACTCTTTTCCCAGCTCATCGCATTCACCATCCCCCTGGCTCTCAACGCCCCCCAGCCCGAGACCATCGCCTGGGAGGACCTGGTCGCCGTCCCTGACGCCCAGCTCGGCGAGCTGGTGCAGATGCACGTACAGGCCCACTCGCGGCCCCAGACCTGGGAGCCGTTCCTGACCCGCTTCTCTCCGGAGGAGTACGTCTGCTTGCGCGCCTGGAGCGATCAGCAGATGCCGTGGGTCGAGGAGCACTTCGACGAGCCCCAGGTCGTCGTCTTCGCGCGCCGCGGATCGCGCCAGGCCGAGCGCCTGCTCGCGGCCGATCCCCACGAACGTCTGGCGCTCGGTTGCACGGTGCGTGCTCATCAGGCCGGCATGGTCTGGATCGAGGTGCTCGGCGCGTGCACGACCCGCGAACAGATCACCGAAGGGGCGGTGCTGCACGTCGAGAAGGCGATCGAGCTGCTCGAACGCGACGCACCGCAGATGGCCCGCGAACAGCTGGCCCGCGCCTTGACTGCGCCGCTGCCTCAGCACGCTCGCAAGGACATCGAGGTGATCCTCGAACAATGCGACGCGCGCATCCGCGGGATCGAGACACGCAACGCGGCCTTCCGCCGCCGCTACAAGCGCTAACGGACGAGCTCGACAGGTTCCGGGCGCTCCGCGTCCTTCTCCATCTGCGCGGGTAGACGGAACACGGCTCCGTCCGCATCGCAGAAGTACAGGCGTGACGCCGAAGGCTCGCGCCCGTGCCCGTCGGCCCATAGGGCCACCAGGTTTGGATCGGCATCGAGGACGCGGCGGGCGTAGGTGTGGTTGCGTTCGCTCCCCGCTGTGAGCGGCCGCGGCGTCGACCAGGTCGCGCCCTCGTCCGTGCTCTCGAGCAGCGCCATCTCGCCTCCCGTGTTGAAGCGCTGCGGACCCGGGAGCACCGGCGCCACGATGCGCCAGGTGTCGCCCGCGAGCAGCAAGGAGCCCATGTCGTAGTTGTTGTCCGAGGTCGTCACGGTGCTGCGCGCCCAGGCATCGCCCGTCCAGCGCGCGACCTTCCAGGTGCGCGGGCCGTCCACCGGGCCGGAGCGGTAGCCGCCGCTCGTGAGGTACAGGATCACCGGCCGGCCGGCGTCGTCGTAGACGAGGTCCTTGAGGTAGACGTTCTTGCCCTCGGCCGCGTAGTCGTGCACGAGCGCAGGGCTGGTGACCTCGCGCAGCGGAACCTCGAGCGGCTCGCCGGCGACGTTCTGCCAGCGCTCCCCGTGGTCACGCGTCTCCAGGTAGTAGAGGTTCGTGCGCCAGTTCAGACCTTTCTTCGGAGGGTGCTGGTTGAAGCACGCGCCGAGCACGCCGGGTCCCGCGGCGCTGACCTGGTAGTGGCCCTCGCCGATCGCGGCCAGGCGCTGCCAACGCGACCAAGACGTTCCGTCCTTCGAGGTCATGAACAGGCTGGTGCGCGTGGTCAGGTCGTTGTAGCGCGTGAAGAAGGCAGCGAAGCCGCGGCCGGGGACGTGCCACACTTGGAAGTAGGAGAAGTTGTCGAGGGATGCGCGCTCGCCCTTTTCGGTCACGTAGGTGGCCTCGACCTTCTCGAACGCGTCGATCGCGTAGGGCTCCCGGCTGCGATGCACGAACGACGGCCGGCCGCGACCGTGGGAGGTTGAGAAGATCCACAGGTGACCCTCCTCGTCCATCGAGAGCGCCGGGTTGTCGTGTGCGTCGCCGGTCTCCTTGTCGAGCAGGATCGTTGGGCGCGGCAGCGTGCCACTCTCGTGGTCGAAGTAGCTGACCATGTGCAGCAGCCGGCGCTCTCCATCCTTCGGCGCGCCGCCGTAGACGAAGAACGTCCTGTCGACCTCGGGCCGGTGGATCGCGAACGGACGGTGCTTCGCGCAGTAGGTGCCGAGACCTCCGGAGTACTTGAACGCGTACTCGTCCCCCGAGGGCTGGTTCGCGTACCAGATGCCGCGGTAGCCGTCGGCGGTGGGGAGGTCCTGGGCGAGGAGCAGGGGCAGCAGCAGGGCGAGGTTCACCCTCGGATTGTCCGCTCGAACCGGTAGGAGGGAAGCCTCTGGGGTCGTCCGCCGCTACCTGCGCCGCTGAAACCGACTACGCCTCCGGGCACGGACAGGGCGTCCAGCCCTCCGCGTACGGGAACCCCTGCAGGTGGTCCTGCTCGTAGCGCGGGGCCTCCTCCCGTCGCTGCTCGACGCGGGGCTGAGGCGTCATCCCGGTGGAGTCGTTGACCGGGCCCACCAGCAGTCCGAGGCACGCGATCGGGAGGCAACGGCGGCTCAGCTGACCCAGGAGGCCGAGCATCAGGGCGCGGAAGCGGCCCATGCGTTGGCGCAAGCGCGCCACGCCGCGGTGGGTGCGGGTGGCGACCGTCGCCTCGGGGATGCCCAGCTCGGTCGCGACCTCCTGGATCGAGCGGCCAGTGATGCGGCGCTGAAGGACGGTTCGGAAGGGCTCGTCGAGTGCGGCGATCGCCGCATGCAGGGCGGCGTGGATCTCGCGCTGCGCGGCCAGCTCTTCCGGGCCCGGGGTCTCGTCGAGGGCCGACCAGATGGCCTCGTCGCTCAGGGCCGGGACGCGGGTCCTCGACCGCTGGGACGCCGCTCGGCGGACGGCCACGCGCACGTAAGCGCGCGGATCCTGGCCCACATCGGGGCGCGTGGAGCTGCGCAGGAGCCCGCAGGTCAGATCCGCGTACAGGTCCTCCGCCGCAGCCCTGTCGAATCCGTGGGCGGTCAGCCAGCCCAGGGATCCAGAGCGGGCGGCCGCCAGGTGGGGCAGCCAGGCGGTTTGCAGGTCTTGGGGCATCCACCCCCCAGTAGGCGTCTCGGGACACCCCGTTCCCTGTTTTCACGCCTTTCCAACCGAGCTTCTCGGCGCCCTGCACCCCGATTAAGCTGTGGGGCTCGCGCACCCCTGCCGCAACTGCCCATGACGACCCAGGCCCACGAGGTCGAGGCTTACCAGCCCCGACACCACATCCGCATCGTCACCGCCGCGTCCCTCTTCGATGGGCACGACGCGGCGATCAACGTCATGCGACGGATCCTGCAGTCCTCCGGGGCCGAGGTGATTCACCTGGGGCACAACCGCTCCGTCCACGAGATCGTGGAGTGCGCGATCCAGGAGGACGCCCAGGGCATCGCCGTGACCTCCTACCAGGGCGGCCACGTCGAGTACTTCAAGTACATGGTCGACCTGCTGCGCGAGCGCGGGGCCGAGATCAAGGTCTTCGGCGGCGGCGGCGGGACGATCCTGCCCAGCGAACAGGCCGAGCTCGAGGCTTACGGCGTCGTGCGCATCTACTCCCCCGACGACGGCCGCTCGATGGGCCTGCAGGGGATGATCAACGACCTGCTCGAGCGCTGCGACTTCGAGCCCGGCCGCAAGGCGCTGAACGAGGAGGCCGAGCGCGTCCCCGACCGCGACCCCCAGGCCATCGGCCGCCTGGTGACCTTCGCCGAGACGCACAGCGACGAGGCGGACTCGCTGCACCAGGCGCTCGCGGCGCTGAACGGCAGCGCGGCGGCGGCCGACGCGCCCGTGCTCGGCATCACCGGCACGGGGGGCTCCGGCAAGTCCTCCCTCGTCGACGAGCTCGTGCGGCGCTTCCTGCTCGACTTCGAGGACAAGACGATCGCCGTCATCTCCGTCGACCCCTCGCGGCGCAAGAGCGGCGGCGCGCTGCTCGGCGACCGCATCCGCATGAACGCGATCGACGACCCGCGCGTCTACATGCGCTCGCTCGCGACGCGCCAGTCGAACCTGGCGCTGAGCCGCTACGTCGCCGACTCGATCGCGATCTGCAAGGCCGCCGGCTACGACCTGATCGTCGTCGAGACCTCGGGCATCGGCCAGTCGGACACGGAGATCACCGAGCACTCGGACGTGTCGCTCTACGTCATGACCGCCGAGTACGGCGCCGCGACCCAGCTCGAGAAGATCGACATGCTCGACTTCGCCGACCTGATCTCGATCAACAAGTTCGACAAGCGCGGCTCCCTCGACGCGCTGCGCGACGTGCGCAAGCAGGTCAAGCGCAACCGCAAGCTGTTCGAGGCCGAGGACGACAGCCTGCCCGTCTTCGGCACGATCGCGTCCCAGTTCAACGACCCGGGCACCAACCAGCTCTATCGGGCGGTCATGGACGCGCTGGCCACCAAGTCGAGCGCGCTGGCCTCGAGCTTCGACGCGGACGCCGGCGTCGAGGCGCGCTACGTGCTGCCTCCGGACCGCGTGCGTTACCTGTCCGAGATCGTCGAGAGCAGCCAGCGCTACGAGGCGTTGGTCAGCGAGCAGGCGTCGATCGTGCGCCGCCTGTATCAGATCAAGGGGGCGCTCGAGTCCTTGCGCGGCGCCGCGGGCGAGGACTTCCTCGCCGTCGCCGCCGCCGAAGACGACTCGCCCGCCGTCACCGAGCTGCTCGCCCACTACGGCGAGCTCGAGGCGGACCTGCACCCGCGTTGCCGCAAGGCCCTCGAGGGCTGGCCCGCGCTGGTAGAGCGCTATCGCGCCGACACCTACCAGTTCCAGGTGCGCGACCAGGTCCTCGAGCAGCCCCTCTTCAGCAAGTCCCTCTCGGGCACGCGCATCCCGCGCGTCTGTCTGCCGACGTACCAGGACTGGGGCGACCTGCTGCGCTGGTTGATGCGCGAGAACGCGCCCGGCCTGTTCCCGTTCACCGCGGGCGTGTTCCCCCTCAAGCGACAGGGTGAGGATCCCGCGCGCATGTTCGCCGGCGAGGGCGGACCGGAGCGTACGAACCGGCGCTTCCACTACCTGTCGACGGGCATGCCGGCGGCGCGCCTCTCGACCGCGTTCGACTCGGTCACGCTCTACGGCGAGGACCCGGCACAGCGCCCCGACATCTACGGCAAGGTCGGCAACTCCGGCGTCTCGATCTGCACCGTCGATGACGCCAAGAAGCTCTACTCTGGCTTCGACCTGATCGACCCGAAGACGTCGGTGTCGATGACGATCAACGGCCCGGCGCCGATGATCCTCGCGTTCTTCATGAACGCCGCGGTCGACCAGCAGTGTGAGAAGCACCTGCGCGAGAGCGGCGCGTTCGACGCGGCCGACAAACAGATCGACGCGATCTACAAGGCCAAGGGCCAGCCCCGGCCGCGCTACCAGGGCGAGCTGCCCGAGGGCAACGACGGGCTCGGCCTCGGCCTGCTCGGCGTGTCCGGCGACGAGGTGCTCGACGCCGAGACCTACGCGCGCATCCGGTCGGACACCATGGCCCGCGTGCGCGGCACGGTGCAGGCGGACATCCTCAAGGAGGACCAGGCCCAGAACACCTGCATCTTCTCGACCGAGTTCGCCCTGCGCATGATGGGCGACGTCCAGCAGTCGTTCATCGACCGCGGGGTGCGCAACTTCTACTCGGTCTCGATCTCCGGCTATCACATCGCCGAGGCCGGCGCGAACCCGATCACGCAGCTCGCGCTGACCCTCGCGAACGGGTTCACCTACGTCGAGTACTACCTCTCGCGCGGGATGGCGGTCGACGACTTCGCCCAGAACCTGTCGTTCTTCTTCTCGAACGGCCTCGACCCGGAGTACTCGGTCATCGGCCGCGTCGCGCGCCGGATCTGGGCCAAGGCGCTGCGCGAGAAGTACGGCGCGAAGGAAGGCAGCCAGAAGCTCAAGTACCACATCCAGACGAGCGGCCGCTCGCTGCACGCCCAGGAGATCGCCTTCAACGACATCCGCACGACGCTGCAGGCGCTGTACGCCCTCTACGACAACTGCAACTCGCTGCACACGAACGCCTACGACGAGGCGATCACCACGCCGACCGAGGAGAGCGTGCGCCGGGCGCTCGCGATCCAGCTGATCATCAACAAGGAGCTGGGCCTCAGCCGCAACGAGAACCCGATCCAGGGCTCGTTCGTGATCGAGGAGCTGACCGACCTCGTCGAGGAGGCCGTGATGACCGAGTTCCAGTCGATCTCCGAGCGCGGCGGCGTGCTCGGCGCGATGGAGCGCATGTACCAGCGCTCCAAGATCCAGGAGGAGTCGCTGCTCTACGAGTCGATGAAGCACTCGGGCGCCCTGCCGGTGGTCGGCGTGAACACCTTCCTGTCGAAGGACGGCTCGCCGACGATCGTGCCCGAGGAGGTCATCCGCTCGACGACCGAGGAGAAGGACTACGCGATCGCCGCGCGCGAGGCCTTCCAGGCGCGCAACGCGGACCGCTGCGCTGGGGCGCTGCAGTCGCTCCAGGAGGCGGCCGTCTCCGGCGGCAACACCTTCGAGGCCCTGCTCGAGAGCGCCAAGTTCTGCAGCCTGGGCGACCTGACCGCGGCCCTCTATCAGGTCGGCGGGCGCTACCGCCGGAACATGTAGGGCTGGATGGACCCGCTCCTCGCTCCCCTCGACGCCTTCGCCCCCGCCGACCTCGCCGCCTGGCAAGCCCAGGTCGGAGAGGCGCTGGAGTCCCTACGCCGCCAGACGCAAGCCGGCGATCGCAAGCCGCTGCTCGCGACCGGGCCGTCCCTCGAGCACTCGCTGATCCGTGAGCCGGGTTGGAAGGTCGGCGCGGTCGCAGCCGACGACGACCAGGCCAGCGCTGCCCGTGACGCTGGCGCGGAGGTCATCTTCGCGGCGGAGGATGCGCCGGCGCTCGACCTCGCGCCGTACCACCGCGCTGGAGCCAGTCCGGTGCAGGAGCTGGCCTTCTTCGTGGCAGCGCTGCACCCACGGGCGAGCGAGGCCGCGAGCCTCTCGGTCGGCTTCGAGGTCGGGCGCGACCTCTTCGAGGAGATCGCCAAGTTGCGCGCCGCGCGGGTCCTGTGGCAGAAGACCCTGCTCGCGACCGGCGCGGACCTCGTCCCGCTGCCCGAGCTGCGCGCGACGACCGCGTGGCGCACGCTGACCACCCGCGAGCCGATGACGAACGTGCTGCGCGCGACGACCCAGGCCTACGCGGCCGTGCTCGGCGGCGCGGACACGCTCGTCGTGCGCCCGCACGCCGACACGGAAAAGGCGCGTCGACTCGCCATCCAGCTGCAGCTCGTGCTCAGGCACGAGGGCCACCTCGATCGCTCCGTGGACCCGCTGGCCGGCAGCTACCTGGTCGAGGCGCGCACCGACGCGCTCGCGCGGGCGGCCTGGGGCCACGCGCGCACGATCCTCGAGGCCGGTGGACTCGAGCCGGCGTTCGCGCGCGAGGAGTGCGACGCGAGCTGGGAGGCCTGGGCAGCGAGGTTGCGGAGTGGCGACGCGCACGTCCTCGGCGTCAGTCAGCACCCCCTGGAGGGTGCGCAGGTCGTGGACCTTGGCGACCCGGGTCCGAGCGACCTGCCCGCGCGGCGGGACGAGGAGGTGTTCGCGTGAACCTCCCCGACTACGACGCTCTGCCGCTGCCGGTTGTGGCCGCGCCCGAGGGTGACGCGACCAGAACGCCGGAGGGCATCGACGTCCACCCGCTCACCGCGCCCGCCGCCCACGCGCACCTCGGCGGCATGCCGGGCAGCGCGCCCTTCGTGCGCGGGCCCTACCCCACGATGTACGCGGCGCGTCCCTGGACGATCCGTCAGTACGCCGGCTTCTCGACCGCCGAGGAATCCAACGCCTTCTACCGCCGCGGGCTCGCGGCGGGGCAGAAGGGCCTCTCGATCGCCTTCGACCTGGCGACCCACCGCGGCTACGACTCGGATCACCCGCGCGTGGTCGGTGACGTGGGCATGGCCGGCGTGGCGATCGATTCGATCGAGGACATGCGCGTCCTCTTCGACGGCATCCCGCTCGACGAGATGAGCGTGTCGATGACGATGAACGGGGCGGTGCTGCCGATCCTCGCGCTGTACATCGTCGCCGCGGAGGAGCAGGGCGTCGCGCCCGAAGAGCTGACCGGGACCATCCAGAACGACATCCTCAAGGAGTTCATGGTCCGCAACACCTACATCTATCCGCCCGCGCCCTCGATGCGCATCGTGAAGGACATCTTCAGCTTCGCGTCGCAGCGCATGCCGCGCTTCAACTCGATCTCGATCTCCGGTTATCACATGCAGGAGGCCGGAGCGACGGCGGACCTCGAGCTGGCCTACACCCTGGCGGACGGGATCGAGTACGTGCGCGCCGGCGTCGAGGCTGGCCTCGACATCGACGCCTTCGCGCCGCGCCTGTCGTTCTTCTGGGCGATCGGCATGAACTTCTTCATGGAAGTCGCCAAGATGCGCGCCGCGCGGCTCTTGTGGGCCAAGCTCTTGAAGCAGTTCAATCCGAAGGACCCGCGGTCGCTCAGCCTGCGCACGCATTGCCAGACCTCGGGCTGGTCGCTGACCGCGCAGGACGTGTTCAACAACGTGATGCGCACCACGATCGAGGCGATGGCGGCGACCCAGGGCCACACCCAGTCGCTGCACACCAACGCGCTCGACGAGGCGCTGGCACTGCCGACCGATTTCTCGGCGCGCATCGCCCGCAACACCCAGCTTTTCCTGCAACAGGAGAGCGGCACCAACCGCATCATCGATCCCTGGGGCG
>JAQBVH010000003.1 GCA_027623615.1 Planctomycetota bacterium
CCACCAAGGCCTGCTCGCGATCGATCCGGCTGCGGCGGAGCGCCTCGCCTTCGCGTTGACGATCGTCGAACGACCGGACCGCTGGGCCAAGAGCACGGGAGAGCTGTTCCACCCCGGCGAGGATCTCCCGCTGCGCGCCTTCGAGGACTCGATCGCCCTCGACCCGCACCCTGACCTCCTCGACGAGCTGCACCCCGCGGCCCAGCGCTCCTTCGGTCCCTGGGAGCGCGCGCCCGAGATGCCGCCGGACACCAGTGGCCGTGCTCCGTTCGCCGTAGAGGACCGAGCGCTGCTCGAGCGCGTGTTCGAGCTGCACCTGCCCGACGCCATGGTCGCTGACGGCGGCGGCGAGCGCGCCGACTACCTGCGACCGGCCCAGGTGCGGGTCGCACGCGAGGTCGCGGACACCCTCGGCGCCGACGAGCTCCTGCTCGTGCACGCGCCGACCGGGACGGGCAAGACCCTGGCCTACCTCGTGCCGGCGCTCCTCTGGGCGCACCGCTACGGTGTGCGCGTCGGGATCGCGACCTACACCCGAGCGTTGCAGGAGCAGGCCATGGACGCCGAGGTGCCGCGCGCGTTGGCGGCGCTCTCGCGCGCGGGCGTCCCGGGCCCGCTGCGCGTCAGCCTGCTCAAGGGTCGCGAGAACTACCTCTGCTATCGCGCCCTGCGCACGATGGTGCCCGACGAGGACGAGGACGCGGAGGGCTGGCTGGCCTGGACCCAGCTCGTGCTGTTCGCGTTGACCGACCACGAGGGCGACCTCGACCGCTTCTCGCGCCAGCCGCCCGTACGCCTCACCAGCCCCGAGCACTACCGGTCGCGGTTGCAGCAGGCGCTCAAGGGCGTGCGCGCGCGCACCGGATGCTGCACCCACGTCGAGGATCGCAGCACCTGCGCAGCCGAGCTCGCGCGCAGGCGCGCCGAGCGCAGCCACGTGGTGATCACCAACCAGTCGTTCGTGCTCGCGCGGCGCGAGTTCTTCCAGCACCTGATCTTCGACGAGTGCGAGCACCTGCACGACGTGGCCGCGGCCGTGTGGAGCCACAGCATCGCGCCCTGGCGCTTGCGCGAGCAGCTGCGCCGGTTGTCGAGCCCGGGCCGGCGCACGACCCGCGCTCCCCTCGACCGCCTGCAGGCCCAGCTGTTGCCGGCGACCTTCGCCGGCCAGGAAGCGGACCTCGCCGTCGAGCGCTGCCGCGAGGCGGAGCGTTTGATCAGCGACCTCGAGCTGCAAGCGCGTGCCTTCGACGAGTGGCGTCACAAGGAGCGTCGCGGCGAGGACGAGCAATATCGGCTGTTCGGCGAGTACCTCGACACGGAGGAGGGCCAGGCGCTGGTGAGGGCCAACCTCAGCCTGTGCCGCGCGCTGGGCGCGCTCGAGGGCTCGATCGGCCGTGTGCTCGAGGCCTCCGAGGCCCTGCCCCTGCGCGGCGGACCACGCCTGCGGCGCACCCTCGTGCTCGCGCGCGGCGAGCTGTCCGATGCGATGAACGAGCTCGGCTCCTGGATCCCGACTCAGGCAGGCCAGCCGCGCCTGCTGGGCTCGATCTTCCACGACGTCGAGGTCGACGAGCGCGGCGAGCTCCTGCTGCGCGCGAGCGTGCTGCTCCCCGGCGAAGTGCTCGGGCGCCAGGTGCACCCCGAGCTCTCCAGCGCCGTGTACCTGTCCGCGACCACCAAGATCGGCGGCGGGTTCGACGCGGCGCGGGCCTACCTCGGGCTCGACCGCGCCGCCGAACCCTTCGCTGACGAGGAGCGCGAGGGCCGCGTCGTGCGCTGCGCGGAGGCGCCCGAGGCGTTCGACTACTCGCGCGTCCTCGTCTGCGCACCGCGTGACGTGCCGGAGCCGCGCAACAAGCTTGGTCACCTGGCCTACGTGGAGCGCTTCATCGAGTGGCTTGGCACGCGCACCCGTGGGCGCATCCTGGTGCTGTTCACCAACCAGGCGGACGTGCGCCAGGTCGGCGCGAACCTCGCGCCGCACTTCCGCGCCAAGCGCATCCCGCTCTGGTACCAGGGCATGCCCGAAATGAACAAGGAGGAGCTGACCTCGCTCTTCCGTGATCGCGTCGACTCTATCCTCCTCGGAGTCGACACGTTCTGGTTCGGCGCGGACTTTCCGGGCGAGACCCTCGAGTACGTGGTGCTCGTGCGCCTGCCCTACGGTGTCCCCGACCGGTACCACCACGCGCAGAAGGCCGTGCTCGGCGCGGCTGCGCATCGCCAGAAGATCTACCTGCCGCGCGCGCTCGCCAAGTTTCGCCAGGGCTTCGGGCGCCTGATGCGCCGACCGACCGACAAGGGCGTCGTTTTCGTCCTCGACCGGCGCTTCACCGACCCGCGCCACCGGCCGTTCCTGCGTGAGCTGCCGCTGGCGGCGGCGTTCGAGGAAGAGGGCGCCGCCCGCCTCGTGCGTGGTGACTCGACCCAGGTCCTGCGCCAGGCGCTGGCGCACATGGGCATGCTGGCCGACCTCGAGCGTCGCGGTCTCTCGCCCGACTTCACGCCAGCGGCACGCGCCGTCACGCGCGCGCCCGCGGGCCTCGACGAGCCCCCCGTTCCCCCGCCCAAGCTCGAGATCTCCATCGAGGATCTGCCCTTCTGATGCCCGGACCCGTCCGCTGGACCGAGGTGCGCGTCGACGCGCCTGCGGGTTGGCACGAGCTGGTCGCGGCCAGCCTGGCGTTCGACCCGTGCACGTCGATCTCGGTCGAGCCCGGGCCAGGGTCGGGCGTCGAGTCGGTGCGCACCTATCTGCCCTCGAACCAGGACGCGCCCGCGCTGCGCGCACGGATCTGCGCGTCGGTCGAGGCCCTGGGCGTCGACGTGACGGAGCTGACCGGGCTCGAGGTCACCTTCACCCCGCTGCCAACCGAGGACTACGCCGAGTCCTGGAAGCAGGTATGGCGACCGTTCCGCCTCGGGCGGCGCCTCGTCGTCGCGCCGCCCTGGTGGGAGGGTGAGGTGACTGATCAGGAGCTGCTCTTGACCCTCGAACCCGGCGGCGCCTTCGGCTCGGGCAAGCACCCGACGACGCGGGCCTGCGCGCGTGCTCTGGTCGACCGTCTCCAGGGCGGCGAGCGCGTCCTCGACGCCGGCTCGGGCAACGGCATCCTCTCGGTCACTGCAGCGCTCGCTGGCGCGGGCCCCGTGCTCGGCTTCGACATCGACCCGACCGCCAGCGCCTACGGCGAGGCGTTGGCCGCGGCCAATGGGATGTCCGCGCGCTGCTCGTTCCGACAGGGTGGCTTCGAGGTCCTTACCGACGCGGACATCGCGTTCGACGTCATCACCGCCAACATCTACTCCGATGTCGTCCAGGCCCAAGCCGGCGCCCTCGCCGCACGCCTGGCACCAACCGGCTGGTTCGTCTTCAGCGGCATCCCGCGCCATCACCACCACGCCACGGCTGCGGCGATCCGCGCTGCGGGCCTCGTGATCGAGGAGGAGCGCCGTCGCGGACGCTGGCACAGCTACCTCGGCCGACGCGACGGGTAGACTCCAGGCGTGCGCTGGCTCCTCCCCGTCCTGTTGTTCCTTTCCAGCTGCGGGAGCACGTCGACCACCCTCGACGCGGTCCAGCGAGCGCAGCTGCGGCGCCCTGCCGGCCTCTGGCCCGAGGCCTGGGCCGTGCGCGGCACCTACCTCGATGGCGCCGGCCGCGGGACGTTCGAGGATCGGTTCGCCGGCGACGGGTTCACGCGGGTGCACCGCTCCTCGCTCCCCGGCGGGAGCGGCTCGATCGACGGTCAGGCGTTCCTGGTCCCCATCGACGGCCTGCCGCGCCCCGCGAGTGGCCGAGCCGCCCGGGAGGCCGAGGTCACCGCCGCCGTGCTCTCGGGTCGCTGGGTCACCGCGGAGCGGATCCAGCTGCGCACTCTGGGCGAGCAGCGCTTCGAGCTCGGGCTCGAGGGCGAGTGGGTTGCCGAGCTCACGCTCGACCCGCAGTCGGCCCGCCCGGCCATGCTCGAGTTTCCACGCGAGGTCGGCGGGCGGCGCCTCTCCTTCGGTCGCTGGGACTCGCCCCACGGCTTTCCGGTCGCCCACGAGATCGTCCTCGAGAACGCCCAGGGTCGCGTGGCCGTGTGGCGCGCGCGCGAGGTGTCGCTCGGACCGGTGAGCCTCGAGCCCCCTCCCGTCCCGGACGACACGACCTTCACCTCCGCCGTGACCCAGGTCACCGCGCGGCTCAGCGACACACGCCTGGTCGCCGAGGTCCTCTGCGACGGTCACCCCGCCGGCTGGTGGCTGGTCGACTCGGGCGCGGCCTCGAGCGCGATCGCGCCCGAGATCGCGGACGCGCTGAACTGGGTGCCGGTCGGAGAGGCGACCCTGGTCGGCGCCGCTGGCCGCGCGAACCGAGGCATCCGTCGCTCGGGCCAGATCTCGATCGGCGGCCTGACCGTCAGCGGGCTGCCGCTCGTGGAGGCGGATGAGGCCTACCTCTCCGACCAGCTCGGGCTGCGCGTCCGTGGCGTGCTCGGCGCAGACGTACTCGCCCGCTGCGTGGTCGAGCTCGACTTCGCGGCCGGCCGCATGTGGGTGCTCGACCCGGACGAGTGGCGCCCGCCCGCGAACGCGATGCGCGTGACGCTCGATGGCTCCGTGCCGCTGATCGAGGCCTCGTTCGCCCAACCATCAGGGTGTGCTGCGGGTCGACACCGGCTCGGACGACACCCTGACCTTCCACGGCCCCACCGTGCGCCGCCTGGGTCTGACGCGCGAGCGCGAGGACCTGCAGACCGTCCGCATTCGTGGCATCGGCGGTGAAGTACTGGGTGATCGCGGCCGCCACGAGTGGGTGGCGCTCGGAGAGCGGCGCTTCGGACCGCTGCCCGTGACCTACCTGCGTCACTCGACCGGCGCCCTGTCCCGGCGTGACGTCGAGGGGAATCTGGGCGCAGGCTTCTTTCGCGCGCGTCGCCTCGTGCTGGCCCTCCCGCAGCGCGTGCTGGTCGTCGAGTAATCGGTGCATCCGCGCTGGCGAAGACCTAACCTGCGCCGCGGTGAAACTGCTCTTTCTCTCCCAGCGGGTGCCCTACCCCCCGAACCGCGGCGACAAGATCACGACCTGGCAGCTCGTCGACCGCTTCCGCAAGGCGCACGACGTGACCGTGATCGCGTTCGCCCACGACGAGGCGGACGTGCGCGCGGCCCGGGAGCTGCGTGGGATGGGCGTCGACACGGTCCCGATTCCTCTCAACCTGAAGGCGCGCAAGCTCCTGGCGCTGCCGTTGCTCGCGACCTCGAAGCCGCTGACGCTGGGGGTCTTTGGCTCGAAGCAGCTGAAGGCAGAGGTCGACGCGCGCATTGCCGGCGCGGACTTCGCCTACGCCTATTCCTCGTCGATGGGCGCCTTCCTCGCCCAGCACGACACGCCCTGGATCATGCACTTCGCCGAGCTCGACTCGGACAAGTGGCGCCAGTACGCGGAGCGCACGAGCTGGCCGATGAGCTGGATCTACAAGCGCGAGGCGAAGCAACTGCTCGCCTTCGAGACCCACATCGCCGGGCGCACGGCGACCAATGTGTTCTGCACTCCGCTCGAGGAGAAGATCTTCCAGGAACATGTCCCGGGCAAACCCTCGCTGGTCGTGCGCAACGGGGTCGACCTCGAGTACTTCTCGCCGGCTGGGAACGCGCCGGAGCACGGTCACCTCGTGTTCACCGGCGTGATGGACTACCTGCCGAACATCGACGGCTGCCAGTGGTTCGTCGACGAGATCCTGCCACGCATCCGCGAGTCCGTGCCCGAGACGACCTTCACCATCGTCGGCTCCCGCCCGACCTCGGAGGTCGACAAGCTGGCCGAGACCGCCGGCGTGAGCGTCACGGGGTTCGTGGACGACACCCGCGACTACCTGCGCCGCGCCGCGGTGTCGGTTGCACCCCTGCGCATCGCGCGCGGCATCCAGAACAAGGTCCTCGAGGCCCTGGCGATGGGTCTGCCCGTGGTCGGCACGACCAGCGCGACCCAGGGGGTGGAAGGAGAGCCCGAGCGCGACTACCTCGTGCGCGACGAAGCGGAGGCCTTCGCGGACGAGGTCGTACGCCTGCTCCAGGATCGCGTAGCAGCGGACACACTTGCCCGCGCGGGTCGCGCCCTGGTCGAGGAGCGCTACGCCTGGTCGGCCGTCCTGGCGCCCCTGGACGCGTATCTCCCCTCGTAGCGGAAACGTCAGGTACGTCGGCAGTACGGAGTCAGACGCCCGGTGGCGGTCCCCGCCACCACGGAGTGCCGTACCAACTCCCGGTTGGTGCGGCGCGCCTCGCCTGGGGGAAGGGCGCCGGGCCTGCGGTACTTTGTGGTGGCCGGATCGCCATCGGGCGTCTGACTCCGTACTGCGCGCTACACTGTTCCGGCCTCGAGCTCGACCCACCGTTCCGCGCGCCATGAGCCACGATCGCATCGCTTCCACCTTCGACGAGTGGGTCCAGAGCGGCCAGGCCGAGGGCCTGCAGGCCGGCCACTCGGACGTGGTCGCGCAGGTGATTCCGCAGATGGGCATTCGCGCGGGGATGCAGACCCTCGACCTCGGCTGCGGCACCGGCTGGGCCACCCGCATCCTGGCCGCCGCCGCCCCGGGGGCCGGCGCGATCGGGATCGACGCCTCGGCCGAAATGATCGCCAAGGCCGAGTCTCTGCACGACCTCACCTCGCGCGCCCGCTACGAGCGCGGCACCTTCGAGGCGATCGATTACAAGGACGGCAAGTTCGACCGGGTCTTCTCGATGGAGGCCCTGTACTACGCCGTCGACCTGGACCAGTCGATCAGCGAGATCCACCGGGTGCTCAAGCCGACCGGCGTGGCGCACGTGATCGTCAACCGCTTCAGCGAGTCGCGCCACTCCGAGGGCTGGGCGAACACCGTCGGCCTCGACATGGCCTACCTGTCGGTCGACGAGTGGCAGGCCAGGTTCGCGGGCGTCGGCTTCGCGGTCGAGACCGAGCGCGTGCTCGACTCCCGCGGGCCGGGCGACGAGGCCTCCTTCGAGCCCGACGCCCACTGCCCCGACTTTCAGACCCGCGTCGAACTGCACGAGGCCGGTAGCCTCTGGATCCGCGCCACCAAGCCCGAGTGAAGATCCCCCCGCCGAACATCGTCCTGCCCTTCGTGGCCGGGGTCGTGATCACCTTCCTGGTGCACCCCGGCGGCGAGCCCTCGAGCTTCAAGGGCGCCCTGTGGGCCCTGATCCAGCTCGGGCTGGTCGCCCTGCCGCTCGCGGCGGGCTTGAACCTGCTCAACAAGGAGCGGCGCAAGGATGCGGTCGTGGCCCTGTCCGGCTGGGCCGGCGCGGCGCTGGCGTTCTTCCTGTTCTAGGTTGGCGCTGGTCCTGATCACGGGCGGGCAGACCGGCGTCGATCGGGCTGCCATGGACGTGGCCCTCGCGCTCGGGATCGAGCAGCGAGGCTGGGTGCCGCGCGGACGCCTCGCGGAGGACGGGCCGATCGACGGGCGCTATCCGGGCCTGCGCGAGACCGCGAGCGAGGACCCCGCCGTGCGCACGCGACGCAACGTCGAGGACGCGGACGCCCTGCTCGTGATCGCCTTCGGTGAGCCGACCGGCGGGACGGCGCTCGCGGTCGAGGTCGCGCGTGCGCTGGGGCGACCGCGGCGCGTCGTCGATCCGCGCGGGCAGCAGGACCTCACCGAGCTGCGCACCTGGCTCGAGAGCTTCGAGGCCCTCAACGTCGCCGGGCCGCGAGCGTCCGAACAGCCCCGAATCGAACAGGAGGCGCGCGATTGGCTCGCGCGCCTCCTGGCGGTTCGGTAGGGCCTCGTCTACTCCGCGCTCGAGACGAGGTCGAAGCTGGCGTTGGTCCACTCCACGATCGGGTTCGCGTAGAGCATGAAGAACAGGTTGAGCACGGCCAGCACGACCAGCAGGCCGGTCAGGGCGGGCGCGGGCTTCAGGCTGCGCTCGCCCGGCTCCTTGAGGAACAGGTGCTTGGCGACCCGGACGTAGTAGTAGAGGCTCACGACCGAGTTCAGGACCAGGCACATGGCCAGCCACAGGTACTGGCCGTCGTTGACGCCCTGGATGGCCTGGATCAGCTTCCACTTGCCGAGGAAGCCGACCATGGGCGGCAGGCCGGTCAGGCTGACCAGGAAGACCACCATGCTGACGCCGATGACCGGCGACTTGCGGCCCATGCCGTTGAGCGACTCGTAGGTCTCCTCGCCGGTCTCGCCCGCGAAGTAGAGCAGGAAGCCGAAGGCGCCCAGGTTCATCAGGTAGTAGGCCACCAGATAGAACATGGCCGCCTCGAACCCCTCGGTGTTCATGGCGGTCACGCCCACCAGGATGTAGCCCGCGTGGGCCACCGACGAGTAGGCCAGCATGCGCTTGACGCTCTCCTGGCGCAGGGCGGCCAGGTTGCCGATCGTCATGGTGACGGCGGCGAGCAGCGCGATCAGCGAACCCATCTGCAGGCCGTAGTCCTGCACCGCCTCGGCAGCATCGGGGTTCATGAAGAGCACCGCGATGAAGCGCAGCAGAGCGCCGAAGCCGGCGGCTTTAGAGGCGACGGCCAGGAAGGTCGTGACCGGGGTGGGCGCGCCCTCGTAGACGTCCGGCGCCCAGAAGTGGAACGGGGCGACGGAGATCTTGTACGAGAAGCCGCCGAGGATGAGCACCATCGCCACGGCGACCGCGCCGGGGCTCTGGGTGATGGCGGTCGCCAGGCTGCGCGGCAGGTCCTCGCCGGTGGCGCTCGCCATGACGGCCAGGTCCAGGGTGCCGGTCAGGCCGTAGAGCAGGCTGATGCCGTAGACCATCACGCCGGCCGACAGGCCGCCGAAGACGATGTACTTCATCGCCGCCTCGGCCGAGCGCTTCTCTCCCTTGTGGAAGCCGGCCAGGGCGTACGACGCAAGGGAGAGCAGCTCCAAACCGAGCACGAGCAACAACAGGTTGTTCGTGCCGACCATGAAGAAGATGCCGACGCCCGCCCCGAGCAGCAGGAAGTAGTACTCCCCGATGCGGTGCTTGCGCTCGCGACGATCCTGCATCACGAAGAACATCACCACCGCGAGGGCAGCGCACGTGAACAGCTTGAAGAAGTTCCCGAAGCGGTCGACGCGGACGATGCCGAAGGCATGGTCCGGCTCCTTCTGGAAGGCCAGGAGCAGCACGAAGGCCGCCAACCCAAGCCCTGCGATCGAGATCCATCCCAGGCGGGACGAGTTGCGCTCTTTCCAGATCAGGTCCATGGCCAGGACCAGGAGAGAGGTCGCGACCAGGATCAGCTCCGGGGCAAGGAGCGAGATGCCCGTGGTGTGCACGTCGTTCAGCAGCAGCACTTGGGAGCCTCGGATCAGCTACCCGGACTGAGGAGCTTCATCAGGTCAATGACCCCGACGTCCATCCAGTCCAGCAGGTAGTAGGGGAAGATCCCCAGGAAGACGCAGAGGAAGAGCAGCGGCGCCAGCGAGAAGATCTCTCGCCCCGTGATGTCCTCGTAGTCCTTGTACTTCTCGTTCAGCGGGCCGAGGAAGACGCGCTGCAAGGCCCACAGGATGTACGCGCCGGTCAGGACCACGCCGAGGGCTGCGATCAGGACCAGGATGCGGAAGCGCGGGTCCGGCGACTGGAAGGAGCCGACCAGGGTCATCGCCTCGGAGACGAACCCGGCCATGCCGGGCAGGCCGAGGGAGGCGAAGAAGGCGATCGTGGCCAGGGCCCAGTAGCGGGGCATGGGCTGGGCCACGCCGCCGAAGGCGTTCAGGTCGCGGTGGTGCGCCCGGTCGTAGATGACACCCACGACCAGGAAGCAGGCGGCGCTCGAGGTGCCGTGGTTGAACATCTGCAGCGCAGCGCCGTTCATGCCCCACTCGGTCAGTGCCGCCATTCCCAGCAGCACGAAGCCCATGTGGGACACGGACGAGTAGGCCACCATCCGCTTGAAGTCGGTCTGGCCCAGGGCGACGTAGGCGCCGTAGACGATCGAGATCACCCCGAGCACGCCCAGGATGTAGGCGTTGTCCCGGAACGCGTCCGGCACGATCGGGAAGCAACCACGGATCAGGCCGTACCCCCCTAGCTTGAGCAGGATGCCGGCCAGGATGACCGAGATCGGCGTGGGCGCCTGCACGTGGGCGTCCGGTAGCCAGGTGTGGAACGGGAAGCACGGGATCTTGATCGCGAAGCCGATGAACAGGAACCAGAACACCCAGGTGGTGAACTGCATCCCGAGGAGCTCCGGTCCCGCGGCCCAACCCTGCGCGCCGCCGATGGCCATCATCGCGGGGATCGAGAAGGTCTCCATTCCGTCCGGCTGGTTGAGATACAGGGCGACCAGCGCCACGAGCATCAACACCGAGCCGGCGAGGGTGTAGAGGAAGAACTTGATCGCCGCGTACTCGCGCTTCGGACCGCCCCAGATGCCGATGAGGAAGTACATCGGCAGGAGCATCACTTCCCAGAACACGTAGAACAGGAAGTAGTCCAGCGAGATGAACACGCCCAGGATGCCCACCTCGAGCATCAGCAGCAGGGCGAAGTAGGCCTTGCTCACGCGCGGCACGGTCTCGCTCGCGGGGACTGCCAGGAAGAGCAGGATCGTCGTCAGCCACACCAGGGGCAGGCTGAGCCCATCGACACCGACACGCCAGAAGACGTTGAAGTTGTTGATGGAGATCCAGGAGGCTTCCTGGGCGTATTGGTACCCCGAGTGGCCCTTGTCGTACCCCCAGTACACCACGCTCGCGAGGACGAACGGGATGAAGGTGGCGACGTAGGTGATCCCCTTGACCAGGGTCATGTTCGTCTTGGGAACGAACATGATGGCCGCCATTCCGATCATCGGAATGAAGGTGATCCAGGCCAGGATCGAACTCGGAAGGTCGAGGTTGAAGGTCTCCATTGGGGGGTGGAGGCTCGGTCAGGAAAGCAGGTGGAAGGCGGCGACGAGAATCCCGCCGGCCACCGCGAAGGAGACGTACTGCTGGATGCGTCCGGTTTGGAACAACCGGACCGCGGAACCGAACGCCTGGGTGAGGTTGCCAACCAGGTTCACGATCCCGTCCACGATGTGCTTGTCGATCCAGGCACAGAGAAAGCCCAGGCCCTTGCCGATCCGGCCGACCGAGAGGACCACGCCGTCGACGACGTTCTCGTCGAACCAGCGCTGTCCGTTGGCCAGGGCCTTGCTGCCCTTGATGACCGACGCGTCGACGACCTCGTCGACGTAGTACTTGTTCTCGACCCAGACGTAAGCCTCGCCCAGGGTCTCGGTGACCTTGGCGGGGTTCCACTTGCGGCGCAGGTACATCTGCGCGGCAACGAAGACCCCGATCAGGAGCACACCGATCGACACGATCAGCGCCGTGTAGTGCGGGTTGAAGCCGTGGTAGAAGTGCTCGAGGTCGTCCGCGGCGGTGCCGTGGCGATGCGCGAGGCCGCCGACCATGCCCTTGAGGTTCGTCTCGGTCAGATCGACGCCCGGATACATCGTGCGCCAATCGACCATTCGGGTGAACCACGTGCCGTGGTTGCCCATCAGGTCCAGCGGGTGCAGGAACCAGACGTAGCCGCCGAGCATGCCCAGGGCCGCCAGCGACATCAGCGAGATCGTCATGTTCTTCGGCGACTCGTGCGCGTGCTCGTCCACGTGGTGGTCACGCGGCGCGCCGAAGAAGGTCATGAAGATCAGGCGGAACATGTAGAAGGTCGTCAGACAGGCCGCGACCGGCAGGAACACCGATGCCGCGAAGTTGCCGCCGTTGAACTTCAGGGACATGCCGCCGAAGGCCGCCGCGATGATCCGATCCTTCGAGTAGAAACCCGAGAACAGCGGCATGCCCGCGATGGCCAGCGTGCAGATCAACATGCACGCGAAGGTGATGGGCATCTTCTTGCGCAGGCCGCCCATCTTGCGCATGTCCTGCTCATGGTGGCAGCCGTGGATCACGGAGCCGGCCGACAGGAACAGGCACGCCTTGAAGAAGGCGTGGGTGACCATGTGGAACAGGCCCGCGACCAGGCCCAGGGCTCCGCAGCCGATCGAGGCCACCATGAACCCGAGCTGACTGATCGTCGAGTAGGCCAGCACGCCCTTGATGTCGTAGACCGTGCAGCCGATCGTCGCCGCGAAGAGCGCAGTGACCGCGCCGACGGCGGCAATGACCGCCAGGGCCTCCGGGCTCATCAGCGGGAAGGTGCGGCCGAGGAGGAACACGCCGGCGGCGACCATGGTCGCCGCGTGGATCATCGCGGAGACGGGGGTCGGACCCTCCATCGCGTCGGGCAGCCAGATGTGCAGGGGGACCTGCGCCGACTTGCCCACCGTGCCGCCGAAGACGAACAGGCCGGCGACGGTCAGCCAGAGCGGGTAGTCCCCGTGGTTGGCCTCCACGATGGCCGAGGCGTTGCTCCACAGGTCCGTGAACCGGAAGCTGCCGGCGATCGTGTCGCCCTCGATCAGCCCCTGGGCTACGTACTCGTTGTATTGCTCCGGGATGAGGAAGTAGAGCATCGCCATCCCGAACAGGAGGCAGGTGTCCCCCACCCGGGTGGTCATGAACGCCTTCTTGCACGCCGCGGCGGCTTGCTTGATCCGGTGGCTGGTCGGATCCTGGGCGAAGTGACCGATGAGCAGGTAGCTCATCAGGCCCATCAGCTCCCAGAAGATGAACAGGAACAGCAGGTTGTCGCTGAGCACCAGCCCCAGCATCGCGAACGTGAACAGGCTGATGTTCGCGAAGAAGATGTGGTAGCGACGGTCGCCCTGCATGTACCCGATGGAGAACAGGTGCACGAAGAAGGACACGATGCCCACCACGGCGAGCATGGCGGCGCCCAGGCCGTCGTACATCAGGCCGGTGGGCAGGCTCAGGCCCGCGTCCTTGGCCCGGGACATGTACAGCCAGTCCCAGCTGAACGTCTGGCCCTCCGGACCTGGCCGGACCGACTCTGCGAAGAAGGCCGACCCCGCGTGCCCGTCGACGCCCACGCTGGTGTGGCCGTAGGCGACGAAGAACATGGTCACGGTGATGCACATCACCACGAACATGCCCCCGGTCATCAGCCAGTCGCCCTTCCGCGGCAGGTGCTTGCCGAAGAAGATCTGGATGACGTAACCCGCCAGCGGGATCAGCGGCACCGCCAGGAGCCACTTCCACTGGGCGATCGTCAGGGGGTTGAGGGATTCGGGATCCGGCATCGGGGCTGAGCTCTACTCCCGGAGGAGGTCGGCCTCGCTCGGCTTGACCGAGTGGAACAGGTGGAACACGTTGAGGACGATCGCCAGGGCGACCGCCGCCTCCGCCGCGGCCAGGATGATGATGAAGATCACGAACATCTGGCCATCGATCCCGCCTCCATTGAAGCGGTTGAAGGCGGCGAAGTTGATGCTGGAGGCGTTGAGGATCATCTCGATCCCCATCAGCACGTAGAGGATGTTGCGCCGGCTGACGATGCAGATGATGCCCAGCGCGAACAGGGCCACGGAGACGAACAGGTAGGCCTCGATCCCCATCAGACCTGGCCCTCCTCGGGAGTGAAGTCCTCGGTCCTGCGGCGCGCGATGTAGACCGCGGCGACCAGGGCGACCGTGAGCAGGAAGGCGGCCAGCTCGAACGCGACCACGTACTGCTTCGGGTCGAGGAAGGCGATGCCGATGTCGTGCGCCTTGGTGGTGGGCTCCTCGAGGGTCTCGGCCATCGCCCAGGTCTTGACGCCGACGCCGACCATCTGGGAGACCAGGAAGGCGATGCCGCCGCCGATCAGAGCGGTGGCGGCGCCGATCCGCGGCAGGCTGCGCTCGTTCAGGTCCGGCTTGGTGAGCATCACACCGAACAGGAGCAGGGCCAGCACTCCGCCGACGTAGATCAGGACCTGCGCCATGGCGAGGAAGTCGCTGCCCAGGATCAGGAAGAAGCCCGCCACGCCTAGGAAGGTCGCCATGAGGGCGAACGCCGAGCGGACGACCGAGCGCTCCCAGATGCAGACCGCAGCGCCCCCGAGGGTCAGCGAGGCAAAGATCGAGAACATCAGCCCTTCTACGCCAGCTTCGAGCAGGCCCTTGCCCGCCGACCCGAAAGCCAGGAAGGCCAGCACCGTGTAGAAGAGCCGCTGTCGGTTGAGCTCGGACACCTAGCCCTCCTCGCCCTTCTCTTCTTCAGCCGGGGCTTCTTCCGCCGGGGCAGCCTTGGCTGCCTTGGTGGCCTTCGCCGCGTCCTTGGCTGCCTTCTTCTCCTCGGCTTCCTTCTTGCGGATGCGCGCGTCACGCGACATGCCCTTGAAGGATAGGAGGTCGTAGTTGAGCTCCGAGCGGTCGTAGGTGACCAGCGCGTATTCCGTGCCCATGTGGATGCAATCCTTGGGGCAGGGGTACACGCACAGCTCGCAGAACATGCACTTCTGGTAGTCGAGCGTGAACGTCACCCACTCGAGCTCCTTGCCGTGCCGGATCGCGTCCATCTCGATGCAGTCGATGGGACAGGCGCGGGCGCAGGCGAGGCAGTTGATGCACTTCTCCTGCTCGAGGTAGTGGATGCCGCGGTAACGGTCCGGGATCGGCAGCCGCTCGTCCGGGTACTGGACGGGGATCGGTTTTTGGAGGAAGTACTTCCCCGTGATCTTCATCCCGCCCCACGTGGTGGAGAGGGTCTTCCAGACGTTGCCGAAGTACTCCGATGCGCTGACCATGGGGCTAACCGACGACGAGGTAGCGCACGTACTCCCAGACCGCAGTCAGGAGCACGCACAGGAGGGCGAGGGGGGTGAGGTACTTGTAGCCCATCGTCATGACCTGATCGATGCGCACGCGCGGGAGGGTCCAGCGCAGCCACATCATCAGGAACACTCCGGCGAACGCCTTGAGGACGAGCGTTCCGAAGCAGACGAGGTTGTAGAGCACGCCGCCTTCGAGGTCCGCCGCGCGCATCAGCGCGGTGAGCGGGGTCTCGAAGCCGCCGAAGAAGAACACCGCACCGACGACGCTCATCAGGAACATCGCCGCGTACTCCTCCATGAAGAAGAAGGACCAGCGGATGCCCGAGTACTCGGTCAGGAAGCCGGCGACCAGCTCGGACTCGGCCTCGGGGAGGTCGAAGGGCGCGCGCTTGGTCTCGGCCAATGCCGCGATCCAGAAGATCACGAAGGCCGCCATGTTGAACGGGTTGGTGAACACCGCCCAGCCCATGCCGCAGTCCCAGCCGAACAGGGTGGCCTGTTCGCGGCTCGCGTCGAGCAGGCTGAAGGTGCCGAGCGTCATCAGCGGGCACAGCAGCGAGACGCCGAGGGGGATCTCGTAGGCGACCACCTGGGCCGCCTCGCGCATCGCGCCGTACAGCGACCACTTGGAGTTCGAGGCCCAACCCGCCATCACGACGCCGATGGTCGTGGTCGAGCCGAGCGCGAGGATCGTGAAGACCCCCAGGTCCATGCGCGCGAAGTACCAGTCGTACGACAGCGGCATCGCGGCCAGGGCGCCGAAGATGCCGGCCAGCACGATGGCGGGCGCCAGCCAGAAGAGGGCCCGGTCGGCGCCCTTCGGGATCATGTCCTCCTTCAGGAGGAGCTTGACGCCGTCCGCCAGGGTCTGCGCCCAGCCGTGCCAACCGCCCGCGTACATCGGGCCGTAGCGGCACTGGATGTGGCCGGAGACCTTGCGCTCCATCCAGACCGACCACATCGCGATCACCGAGACCATCGCGACGATGAACCCGACCGCGATGCCGACGGCCGTGAGGATGAACATCCACTCCGGCAGCCACTCCGGTCGGATCTTCGCGAGCAGCTCGGTCACGAAGTTGCCGCCGTCATGGGGCGTGCCCATGACGTTGTCCTTGGTGATGGTGTCCTGCACCAGCGCGAGGAAGCTCAACGGTCCGTCTCCCCGACTACGATGTCGGTCGATCCGATGATGGCCACCGAGTCCGCCAGCAGCGTCCCCGGCATGAGGTCCTCGAGGACGGCGAGGTTGACGAACGATGGCGCGCGCACGCGGCAGCGCACGGCGATCTTGCCGCCGTCGGAGTGCACGTAGTGACCCAGCTCACCGCGCGGGTTCTCGATGCCCACGTAGCCTTCGCCGGGCGGCACCTTGATCACCTTGGGGACGTCGCCGATGACCGGGCCAGCCTCGATGACCTCGAGGCAATAGCGCACGATCTTGATCGACTCCATCATCTCCTGGACGCGCACGTAGAAGCGGTCCCAGCAGTCTCCGGTGGTGCCCTTCTCGCCTCGACCGAGCGGGATCTGGTAGACGCCCGCGTCCCAGATCTCCTTGTAGTCCATGTAGGGCATGTCGCGGCGCAGGTCGAAGTCGACGCCGCTGCCGCGCAGCATCGGGCCGGTGAGCCCGAAGTCGTAGGCCATCTCCTCGGAGATGATCCCGATGTCCTTCGTGCGCATCACGAAGAGGTGGTTCTCGACGAGCAGGTCGTAGTACTCGCGCCACTTCTCCTCGAACACGTCACAGAACATCCCGACCTCCTTCAGCCAGCCGGGAGGCGCGTCGTTGAAGACGCCGCCGATGCGGATGAAGGAGTAGGTCAGGCGCGCGCCGCAGATCTTCTCGAACAGCGCCTGGATCCACTCGCGCTCGCGGAACGCGTAGAAGAAGGGCGTGAACGCGCCGATGTCGAGACCGTAGGTCCCGTAGGCGATCAGGGCGCTGGCGATCCGGTTGAGCTCGGCGCAGATCGTGCGGATCAGCGTGGCCCGGCGCGGGATCTCCAGCTCGGGCATCAGCGACTCGACGGCGAGGCTGTACCCGAGGTTGTTGTTCATCGCCGACAGGTAGTCGTACCGGTCGGTGTAGGGCAGGTATTGCAGCCACTCGACGTTCTCGCCGATCTTCTCGGCGCAGCGGTGCAGGTAACCCAGGTGCGGCTGCGCGCCAGTGACGAGCTCACCGTCCGTGCGCAGGAGCACGCGCATCACGCCGTGGGTGGCGGGGTGCTGCGGGCCCATGTTGATCTCGAGGTCCGAGGTCGACACGTCGAAGAAGAACTCGCGCTCCCCGCTGGGCAGGATGCGCTCCTCCTCCGAGGAGGGCTGGATGCTCGGCGTGTGCTGCTGCTTGAGGTCCGTCATCGGGCTACTCGCACGAGATGCCGTGGTATTCGGTGGGGAACTCGTAGTCCTTGCGCATCGGATGACCGACCCAGTCGTCCGGCAGCAGGATGTTGCGCGGGTCCGGGTGACCCTCGAAGGTCACGCCGTACATCTCGGCGCATTCGCGTTCGTGCCACTGGGCAGCGCGGTAGATCGCGGTGGCCGAGGGGAGCACCGGGTTCGCCTTGGGGAGCAGCGCCTTGAGGGCCAAGCGATGGCGGTGCTTGACCGAGAGCAGCTCGACCAGGATCCACAGGTTCGCGTCGTCGACCGCAGGGTCCGAGGCGGTGATGTCGATCAGGACCTCCATCTGCAGCCGCTCGTCGTCGCGGCACAGGTGCAGGATGTCGACCAGGCTGGCCGGCTCGATCATGACGAAGGGGCGCCCGGAGCGACCCTTGTCCTTGGTCTCCTTGTCCGGCGCGCGGGGCTCGTCGACCTCGACGATGCCGGGGGCGTTGAGCGCCCGCAGCCGGTCCACGATGGCTTGGAATTCCATGGTGGCTATGCAACGGCCGCGTTGGCGGCCATGCCCAAAGACGTCTGAGGTATGAGAGAATCCATGTTCATCATCCCTCAGGCGGTTACGGCGGGCTTGCGGATGACCGCGGTGCGGCGGATCTTGTCCTGCAGCTTCATGAGGCCCTCGAGCAGGGCCTCCGGCCGCGGGGGACAGCCGGCGATGTAGACGTCGACCGGCACGATGCGGTCCACGCCCTTCATCACGGTGTAGCCGTACTTGAAGTACGGACCGCCGCCTGTGGCGCAGGCGCCCATGGCGATCACGTACTTGGGCGAGGGCATCTGGTCGTAGAGGCGCTTGACGCGCTCGCCCATCTTGAAGTTGACCGTGCCGGCCACGATCATCAGGTCCGCCTGGCGCGGGGTGGCCCGGAAGGCGCCGGCCCCGAAGCGGTCGATGTCGTGGTGGGCGGCGCCGACGGCCATCATCTCGATGGCGCAGCAGGCCAGCCCGAAGGTCATCGGCCAGATGCTGTTCAACCTGGCCCAGTTCAAGAGCCAGTCGACCTTGGTGGTCAGGACGTTCTCTTCGAACGCGTTCTCGAGGATCCCCATGTTGGTCCTTCCGCCGGCTAGGCGGCTTCCTCCTCGTCTTTGCCGTCGCCATCGTCCCCGCCGTCGTCGGTGGGATCGAGTTCGGCCACGGTCGGAATCGGCTTGGCCTCTCGGACGCGCGTCGGCACGTAGGCCTTGCCCCCGTACGTGAGCACCCAGTCCAGGTCGCCCTTCACCCACACCGCGATCAGCCCGAAGAACAGGATGGTCACGAACATGAAGCCCTTGAGCAGGGCCCAGAAGCCGATCCCTTCCATGGCGTAGGCGTCGCGGATCACCATGGCCCAGGGGAACAGGAAGGTGATCTCCACCGCGAAGATCACGTAGATCAGCGCCACCGTGTAGTAGCGGATGTCGAACTGGATCCACGCGTCCCCGATCGTCGGCTCACCGCACTCGTAGACCTCGAGGCCCACGTCGGTCTTGCGCTTCGGCCGCACCAGGCCGGAGATCAGCACATTGACGAAGACGAACGCAAACCCCACCGACGCGAACACCAGGAGGTTCAGGTAGTCGAAATACATGGGGTGGTGGCCAGCCGGGGAAGGGTGGAGGGATCCAGCGGGGAGCGCGCCCCGCCGTCCCAGGGCTCTGGGTTGGGGGGCCTCGTCGTATCTTCTGACGGGACGGCGATTTGCGGCCCTGACGAGCAGCGGCGGAGCGGGGCCTGCGGCCCCGGTCGAGGGGTGCTGGTCACGGTCCTCCGAGACTTGAACGGCGGAGAGTCTAGGTGCGCCTTCGAGGGGGTGTCAAGGAGGGCCGAGGTCGCCGGAAATGCTTGATTTCGAAGGGTTTCGGGCGATTCGACGCATGGCTTGATGAAGTGGGGCACATTGTCGCAACCGCTCAGAGGGCGCAACGTCTCCGCATGCGAGGCACGCGACATGGAACCCTTCGATCTTCCCGACACCCAGCTCCCCGAGGCCCCCGCGGAAGACCTCCACGAACCGGAGGCCTGGTCCTCGATCGGCAGGCTCGGCGTATGGTGCCTGATTCCCCTGGCGCTGGCACCCACCCTCGCTGCAACCCACGAGCCCCTTACGCAGCTGCATCCCCCACTCGGGGTGCTCGCCAGGTGGTTGACGACGGGCAGCGAGAACCCGATCCGCACCGCAATCGGGATTGGGCTGCTCGCCTATGCCCTCACGGGAAGACCTAGGCCCCCAGGGGGTGGCAAATGGGGGGGTGTTTCCCTATAATCGCTGCCCGCCCCGGGCCCGCCAAAATTGC
>JAQBVH010000700.1 GCA_027623615.1 Planctomycetota bacterium
GGTTCGCCGCCTTGTGCGCCAGGATGCCCGAGAGCCACGGGCGCAGGGCGCGCGAGCGGTCGAAGCTGTGCGCGCGGTCGATCGCGGTCACGAACGTGGCCTGGACCAGGTCCTCTGCGTCGTCGACGTCGCGCACGAGGTGTTGGGCCAGGGCGAGGAGGTCGCGGGCCGTACGGTCGAATACCCGCTCGAGGGCGCGCAGGTCGCCCTTGCGCCGGTACCGATCGAACCTGGCCTCGAGATCGCGTCCCATCCTCATACACCCATTGTCACGGGGACGCTCGACGCTGCGAGGAATTGGTGCTTTCCCGTGTAGGATCTGGACCATGTTGGACCGGCGCGGCTTCCTCAGGGGCTCCACGGGTGGGGTGGCCAGCCTCGCCCTCGGGGGACTGTTGTCCCAGGACGGGTTCGCGCTGGACCGTGCGGGTCTGAACCACCGTCCCCGCGCGCGGCGCGTGATCTTCCTGACGATGGCCGGTGGGCCATCACAGTTCGAGAGCTTTGACGAGAAGCCGGAGCTCACCCAGCTGGAAGGCCAGCCCATGCCGGCCTCCTTCACGGACGGCCAGCCCATCGCCCAGCTGCAAGGCTTCCAGCTCAAGTGCATGGGCCCGCGCTTTCCATTCCAGAGCTGGGGGGAGAGCGGCCAGCGCATCACGAGCCTCTTCCCGCACATCGGAGGCATCGCGGACCGCATCTGCATCGTCCGCTCGATGCACACCGACCAGATCAACCACGATCCGGCCCACACGGTGATGAACACCGGCACCTCGATCTCGGGGCGCCCCAGCATGGGCTCGTGGGTGACCTACGGGCTCGGGCACGGGACCCAGGACCTGCCGAGCTTCGTGGTGCTCGTGTCCAAGGGCGGGCGCAATCCCCAGCCGATCTCCACCCGGCAATGGCACTCGGGCTTCCTCCCGGGTCGCTATCAGGGCGTGCAGTTCCGGGGCGGTTCGGAGCCCGTTCCCTATGTCGGCCGCCCGCCCGGGGTGGACGAGGACGCGCAACGCCGCGTGGTGGACACCGCGGCGGCCCTCAACGGGCTCGCGAACGAGACCCTGCGCGATCCCGAGCTCGAGACCCGCGTGCGAGCCTACGAGCTGGCCTTCCGCATGCAGACCAGCGTGCCAGAGCTGCTCGACCTGTCGGACGAGACGGACGAGACCCTGCAGCTCTACGGCCTCGACCCGGGCGCCAAGCGCGACTTCCAGGCGGGGACCTTCGCGGCCAACGCGCTGCTCGCCCGGCGTCTGATCGAGCGCGGCGTGCGCTTCGTCCAGCTCTATCACCGCGGCTGGGACCACCACAACGACGTCGACAAGTTCATGCCGATCTGCGCCGGGCTGACCGACCAGGGGGCGGCGGCGCTCGTGCTCGACCTCGAGCGGCGCGGCCTGCTCGAGGACACGCTCGTCGTATGGACGGGAGAATTCGGGCGGACCCCGATGGTGCAGACGAACAAGGGCGGCCCCGGGCGCGACCACCACATGCGGGCCTTCTCCCTCTGGATGGCAGGCGCCGGCGTCCAGGGCGGCATGACCTACGGGTCCACCGACGACCTCGGGTACCACGCCGTCGAGAATCCGGTCCACGTGAACGACCTGCACGCGACGATGCTGCACCTCCTGGGCCTCGACCACGAGCGGCTGACATGGCGCTATCGGGGCCGCGACTTCCGGCTGACCGATGTGGCCGGTCGGGTCGTGCACGAGATTCTCTAGGACCCCTGCAACCTGGGTCTGGCCCGTTCGACTCCCGGGTGGGCGGGCCCGCCTGCCTCTCTGGCGTTGGTCGAGCGGACGCGAACGCCAGACCGTGCGAACGCCAGACCGTGCGAACGCCAGACCGTGCGAACGCCAGACCGTGCGAACGCCAGACCGTGTGTGCCGGAGACGATTCTCGATCCGGGCAGGGGCGATGGGCAAGCTCCCGGTATCGGGCGAAGTTTTTTGCGTAGTCGACGCGGGAAGGCTCGCTACTAAGTTGCGTCGTCCGACCGAACCCCTAGGCTGGTTCGCCAATCGGGCGATGGAGGGTCCCCCAGCTCCCTCCCGACCCGAGCTCGACGATCGTTCAGCCTTGGCGCGGACCGCACTACTGCCCTGCAGAGGGCGGACCCCGTGCCTGGGCGAGCCCCCTGACTGTTCCTCTACTTCTCCCCAGACGTACTTCCTTCATGCTGCTGACGATCACCCTCGCGACCGCCAGCCTGGCTTGCGCCAGCCCGACCCCGATTGCCGCCCCGACTGCCATCACGGCGACCGCAGGGGAGGACCAGAAGACGAACGACGACCTGGGCGAATCCGTGAGGATCGTGACCCAGGACAAGGTCTCTATCTCGGGCAGCTACTTCGCCCCGCGCACGCGCGGCAACGCGAAGGTTCCAGGCGCCATCCTCGTGCACGACGCCGGTTCGAGCAGGGCTGCCCTGGCCGAGATGGCGGTGTATCTGCAACGCAAGGGTTTCGGTGTCTTGACCCTCGACCTGCGCGGTCACGGGGAGTCGACCTCCGCGGACCTCGATTGGTCGAAGATGGAGGACAAGGCCAAGGAGTCGACCTGGGCCTTCGCGGGCCGCGACCTGTCCGCTGCCGGCAGTTATCTGCTCGGTCGCAAGGAGATCCACGCGGCGAACTTGTCCCTGGTAGGCGTCGGCGCCGGCGGTGCCCTCGCCCTGCGGCATGCGACCGACGATGACGCCACCCGCGCCGTGGTCCTCGTGGGCCCCCCGGGCGAGGCCCTGGGGTTCGACATGACCGATGGGGTTCGCAACCTCGGCGGTCTGCCCTGCCTGATCGTCGCGGACAAGGACGGTCGCAAGAAGGCCGAGACCATGCGCGACGCGGGGCATGGAGCGAACGACAACTACGAGTACGTGACCGTGCAGGTCATGAAGTCGGCGGCGGATGAGCTCCTGGCCGACAAGCGGCTGAACTCCTCCTTCTCGAAGTGGCTCACCGACGAGGTCATGGACAAGGACGGTTGACCCGTCTCCTAGCGTGCACAC
>JAQBVH010000701.1 GCA_027623615.1 Planctomycetota bacterium
ACTGGACCGCCAAGAACGGGCGCATCGGCGGGGAGCGCCCTGGAACGGCCAGCTACCCGCGCCACACGTCGGGCGTACGCGATCAGTACGAGGACGGCTATCCGCCCTCGATCCGCGAGGCGATGCGCATCGAGGGTGTTGTCCAGGGCCCGGGCCTCAACGGCGTCGGCGACCTGCGCCTCGAGACGCAGCTCACCGCTGCGTCGGACACGACAGAGGTGCAGATCAAGCTGACCGAGGACCAGCGTCACTACACCTTCTCCTTCCCCGGCCCCGCGGCCGACGGGAGCGCCAGGTGCACGGTGACCACGCCGACCGGGGAGGTCTTCACGGCCGAGTCCGCCTTCCAGCTGACCAGCGCCTCGATGGACGTCGCGATCGAGAACATCGACGACCTGCTGCGGCTCGAGGTCGACGGTGAGATTCTGGTCGAGGTCGAGGTCGCCCCGGTCATCGGTAACGAAGGCGGTCGCCTGCGCCTGGCCAGCCTGGGTGGCGGAGCGATCTTCGATCACGTGCGCGTCCTGCGCGACATCTACTACACGTCCAAGGGCTACAAGCGTTCGACCTGGGAGATCCCCGACGAGAGCTACGTGATGCTCGGGGACAACACCCTCAACTCGTCCGATGGTCGCGACTGGGCCTTCGCGAACTTCTCGGTGCCCGTCGGCGACGAGAGGGTCACCATCCGCGGCAACAGCCGCCGCCAGGCGCCGGCACCCGGGCTGATCCCCCGTGGGGCCGGAAATTCCCAGGCCGGAGAACACCCCTACGTGGTGCGCCGCACCGGCGAGCCGGACCAGGTCTTCCTGCACGACGAGTGGGGCGACCGCTGGGTCTTCGACTCCCCCCCCGCCCAGGACCTCGGGGACGAGGATTTCCCTTTCGTGCACCGCAGCCTGATCCAGGGCAGGGCGGTCATGGTGGTCTGGCCCCTCAGCCCGGGTCGAGGGATCTATCGGATCCAGTGGGTCAGGTAGTTCCCCACAGGTTGACCACAGGCCTGGGGACAACGTGATTGAGGGTATTCCCGGCTCATCCGCCCCCGAACCCCGTCTTGACCTCGAGTGCAAAGACCAATCCAGGTGAATGGCTGAAGACGGCGCAACCCCATGAGGGGAAGGCACTTAGCCGGTCCCATCGCCGGGGGTTCGAGACGGAGTTCGCATTGCCAGCAAAGGAATCCTCAAGGACACGCGCGCAATGAACATTCCTATGACGCGGGAGGCCCGCCCCTGTCCACGGTTTCTCCACAACTGCTTCGCGGTGCTGGAGGCTGCCGTCCTGGCGCTACACTCCCGGCCGATGCAGGGGGTCAAGGATGTCTGACGGCGCGCTCCTGTCCGTGAAGGGCTTGGTGAAGTCCTACAAGCGGCGCCGGGTCGTCGACGGGGTCAACTTCCACGTGAATGCGGGGGAGATCGTGGGCCTCCTGGGCCCCAACGGAGCGGGCAAGACGACCAGCTTCCGCATGAGCGTGGGCCTGGTCGCACCGGACGCCGGCGAGGTTCGCCTCGGGGACCGCGACGTCACCAGGAGCCCCATGTTCCGCCGGGCCAGGCTGGGAATGGGCTACCTGCCCCAGGAAGCCAGCGTCTTCCGCCAGATGACCGTGGTCGACAACCTGCTGGCGGTGCTGGAGACGATGCCCATGAGTCGCACCGAGCGGAAGGCCGAAGCGCGCCGACTCCTGGGCGAGCTCGAGCTCGACCGGTTGAGTGCCAGTCGGGCAGAGACCCTGTCCGGCGGGGAGCGCCGGCGCCTCGAACTGGCGCGCGCCCTCGCCACACGGCCGCGGGTCCTGCTCCTGGACGAGCCCTTCGCCGGGGTCGACCCGATCAATGTCGAGGAGATTCAGGGGCTCGTGGGTCAGCTCCGGGACCAGGGCATTGGCATCCTGATCACGGACCACAACGTACGGGAGACGCTGCAGAGCACGGATCGGGCGTACATCATCCAGGAGGGGCGCATCCTCCGGGAGGGCGACCCGCACACGATCGTGAACGACCCGAAGGTGCGCGAGGTCTACCTCGGCGCAAACTTTGGCGCCCCCTTGCGCGGGGTCTCGGCGCGCGAGGAGCGCGAGCTGCTCGAGTAGGCGAGTCGGGCGACCCCGAGGACGATCGTCACGCGACGCCTCGGTCCTGCAGGATGGCTTGTGAGCGGCTGTGCGCGTCGCTATTCTCTTTGCGCTCGAAACCCCGTTTTCCGGCCTCCTGGAGCCAGCTTCGATGAATCTCATCGCCTGCGTTAAGCGGGTCCCCACCACCGATGCAGTGGTCGCGGTGACCCCCGACGGTCAGGGTCTTGTGACCGACGGCTTGCCCTACATGACCTCCTTCTACGACGAGATCGCCGTCGAGCAGGCGGTGCTCACCAAGGAGGCCGCCGGCGGTGAGGTCACGGTGTTGACCCTCGGCCCGGCGTCGGGCTCCAAGGAGATCCGCGAGTGCCTGGCCAAGGGCGCGGACAAGGCGGTCGTCCTGACCGACGACGAGTGGATGACGCGCGACGCGCGCGCCACAGCCAAGGCCCTCACTGCGGAGGTCAAGAACCTCGGCGCGGACGTGGTCTTCGTCGGCAAGGTCGCCACCGACCGCGACAACGCTGCCGTCGGCCCGATGATGGCGACCTGGCTCGGCTGGGCCTGCGTCACCGACGTGATCGCCATCGAGATCGCGGACGGCGCGGGCACGGCCAAGGTCGAGACCGAGGCCGGTATCGAGACCGTGTCCTTCTCGTTGCCCGCCGTGATCACGTGCAACAAGGGCCTCAACGAGCCGCGCTACGCGGGCCTCAAGGGGATCATGGCCGCGAAGCGCAAACCCCTCGAGGAGAAGCCCGCCGCAGTCGAGGCCAACCAGCTCGTCGTGAAGGCGTTGACCCCGCCCGCCCCCCGCAAGGCAGGCCGCATCGTGGCCGACGTCCCGGCGCTGATCGAGGCGCTGCGCAACGAAGCCCAGGTGCTCTAGGAAGCTCGCCATGTCCACCCTCATCGTCTTCGTCGAGCACG
>JAQBVH010000702.1 GCA_027623615.1 Planctomycetota bacterium
GGCCGGTCTGCGCGCGAACGTGGCGATCCTCGACATCAACTTGGATCGCATGCAGTACCTCGACGAGATCCTGCCCGCCAACTGCACGACCCTCTACAACACGCGTCACACCCTGCACGAGGAGCTCGAGAAGGCCGACCTGCTCGTCGGCGCCGTGCTCGTCCCGGGGGCCGCGGCGCCGAAGCTGGTCGCGCGCGAGGACCTGGCGCGCATGAAGCGTGGCAGCGTGATCGTCGACGTGGCCGTCGACCAGGGTGGCTGCGTCGCGACCTGCAGGCCGACCACACACGAGGACCCGACCTACGTGATCGACGAGGTCGTGCACTACTGCGTCGCGAACATGCCGGGCGCCGTGCCGCGCACCTCGACCTTCGCCCTCACGAACGCGACCCTGCCCTGGGCACGTCGTCTGGCGAGCCTGGGCGCCAAGCGTGCCGTGCTCGAGTCGGCGCCGCTCGCGGCCTCTGCCAACGCCTTGGGCGGGAAGTTGACCTGCCCCGCGGTGGCCGAGGCCTTCGCCGAGTGGGAATCGGTGGACCCGCGCCTGGTTGCCAAAGGGCTATGAGGACCGCGTTGATGGCGGGTCGATAGAAGAGCGGCTCCGCCCTCGTGCTCTCCTTCCCCCCGTTAGACACCTCACTCGAGTCCCCCGGACTAGGCGCCGTGGTCCTGCTGGCCGTCCTGCAGGGGGTCGCGGAGTTTCTCCCGATCAGCTCTTCGGGGCACCTGGTCCTCGCGCGGGGCCTGGTCGGTCTCGAGGAGGCTGGCCTCTCGCTCGACGTCGCCTTGCACGTGGGCACCCTCGCCGCAGTGCTGGTGGCCTACCGCCGCGAGGTGGCGCAGCTGATTCGCGACCTGTTGGGCGGCAAGCTGCACATGATCGGCTGGCTGATCGTGGCGACCATACCGGTCGGTGTCGCGGGTGTGCTCCTCGATGACGCCCTGGATCGGGCCGCCCAGACCTCGGTCGTCGCGGGGTACGGCCTCTTCGCAACGGCCATCTTCCTGATCATCGGGGACCGCGCTCGCCGCCGGCTGGGGAGCGCAGCCGATGGGGACGAGGGTGGCTACGGAGCGCCGGCATGGCGGCTGGCGGTCCTGCTCGGTCTGGCTCAGATGCTGGCGATCTGCCCAGGCGTCTCGCGCTCGGGCACGACGATCGCAGCGGGCCTGGTGCTCGGCCTGCCGATCGCTCAAGCTGCGCGCTATTCGTTCCTGATGAGCATCCCCGCCATCCTGGGCGCCGCGGTGTTCAAGCTGCCGGATGCCCTGGGCGAGGGCATCGGCGACCTGAGAACGAGCTGGGTGCTGATCGGGGTCGCGATCGCGGCCGTCGCGGGCTGGGCCTCCCTGAGGGTGCTCCTGGTCGTGACCTCCCGGGGCGCGTTCCCCTGGTTCGCCGGCTACTGCGCCCTGCTGGGTGCCGGCGCCCTGCTGTTCCTGTAATCACTGCGGACCGCGGCGCGGCCTCCGTATCCTAGGGCCAATGCTCTCCGCCACGATCCTCCTGTGTGCCCTCGTTCCTCAGGACGCTGCGCCCCCTGCCGACGTCTCCATCGATGACCTGCGCGGCTTCGCCAGGGTCGCCGCCCTGGAGTTCACCGAGGCAGAACTCGAACAGATGCTGCGCGGAGTCCAGGGGCGCCTCGGCGCCTTCCGCGCGCTGCGCGCCGAGCCCCTCGACAACGGGGTCCCGCCGGCGACGGTGTTCGATCCGTTCTTGCCGGGCATGGTCTCCCGCGCCGTGGTCCACAAGCCAGGCATGCAGCCCCTCCTTCCGGCCAATCGGCCGGAGGACCTGAGCGAGCTCTACTGGGCCGACATCACGACCCTGGCCTCGCTGATCCGCAGCCGGCAGGTGAGCTGCGTCGAGCTGGCCACCCTGTTCCTCGATCGGCTCGAGGCCCTGGATGTCCACCTACACTGCGTGATCACCCTACGCCGAGACGAGGCCCTGGCCCGCGCCGCGCTGCTCGACCAGGAGCTCGCGGACGGCAAGTGGCGCGGTCTCTTGCACGGCATCCCCTGGGGCGCCAAGGACCTGCTCGCTGCCAAGGACTCACGCACGACCTGGGGCGCACAGCCCTACCGGGAGCAGGTGCTCGACCTGGACGCCACGGTGGTCGAGCGCCTCGACGCGGCCGGAGCCGTGCTCGTCGCCAAGCTGACCTTGGGCTCCCTGGCCATGGGCGATCGCTGGTACGGAGGACGCACGCGCACCCCCTGGAACCCGGAGCGAGGCTCGAGTGGCAGCTCGGCCGGCTCGGCGTCGGCGGTCGCCGCGGGCGGCGTGCCGTTCGCGATCGGCTCCGAGACCCTCGGCTCGATCGTGTCGCCGTCGGTGCGTTGCGGCTCGACCGCCCTGCGCCCGACGTTCGGTCGGGTCTCTCGCCACGGGGCGATGACACTGTGCTGGAGCATGGACAAGCTCGGTCCGATGGCGCGCAACGCGGTCGACCTGGCCATCGTCTTCGGCGTCATCCAGGGCCCCGACGGCCAGGATCCCAGCGTGCGCGAGGTACCCTTCGTCTGGCCTGGCCCGGTGTCGGTCGACGGCACCGTGATCGGCTACCCCAAGGGCGCCTTCGGGGAACGCCCCCTCGAGCACCCGACCCTGGTCGAGCTCGCGGGCCTCGGCGTTCAGCTGCGCGAGGTCGAGCTGCCGGACTTCGACTTCGGGACGGTCACCCTCATCCTCGGCGTCGAGGCCGCCTGCGCGTTCGACGACTTCAGCCGTGCAGGCCTCGACGACGAGCTGGTCGATCAGAGCCCGGGCGCCTGGCCGAACTACTTCCGGACGGCGCGCATGATCCCGGCGGTCGAGTTCCTGCGCGCCCAACGCCTGCGCACGAAGCTGATGCGTGAGATGCATGCGGCGCTGGGGGAGGTCGACCTCCTGGTCCATCCGCCTTACCACGGTGGGCTCCTCGGGATCACGAACCTCACAGGGCATCCGACCTTGGTGGCGCCGTCCGGCTTCAGCGAGCGGGGCGGGGTCAGGCTGCC
>JAQBVH010000703.1 GCA_027623615.1 Planctomycetota bacterium
CGGCGTCGGCCTCGAGGTGGGTCGTCCGATACTCGCGCAGGACCTCGAAGGGCACGGGCGGCGGAGGCGCGGGGGCCGCCGCGTCCTGGGCCAGGCAGACGATCAGGGGCAGGAGCATGGTCCGTGAACCGCCGCGGGACGCGAGGTTTCGCAAGGAGTCTGCAGCATAGGTGCGGACTCCGGGCTGTCACACCGTCAGGTGTGGCGCCAGAAACACCCACGCCTTCTGCGGAGGCCTGGGCGGCCCCAGCGGGGTCGCCTGGACAGGAGCTTGCGCCACGGGTGCATGCTCCGCGCGTCGCACGGTCAGGTGCGGCGCCCAGCAATATTCTCGCCTTCTGCGGAGGCCTGGGCGGCCCCAGCGGGGTCGCCTAATCGGTCCGTTCCAGCTCGAGCGCCCGCGTGGTCTCGCGCTCGAGCTCCGCCTCGCGGGTCAGGAAGCCAGCGACCTCGTCCGGTGCCAGGACCGGACCGCGGATGATGAAGATGCGCAGGGCGCGCCAGCCGCCCGCGTCGTCACCGGTCTCGAGGGTGTGCACGAAGCCGTCGCGCTGCTCCTCGAACGGGCGCGGGCCGTCCGTCACGCGCCAGCCCTCGCCGCGCACCGTCACCTCGAGGCGCTGGCGCTGGGAGAAGCGCAGCGCCAGGGGCCAGCGCCGGTCCGCTGCACCGAGCCCCGTCGCGAGGCCCGTGGGACGAATGGGCAGGCCCGCGCGGAAGCGACCGGCCTGCTCACGCGCGAACTGGGGCACGCTCCCGGTGAAGGTCATCATGAACGGCGCGCCCCTGGTCCCGAGGTCAGGGAAGTCGAACCCCGCCAGGTTCAGGCCGGGCACGACCTGCCCCGCGATCTGCCGGGCTGCGCCGCCGCGCTGGACCGCGCTCACCTGGGAGAGTTCCTCGCGCATCACCGCGCCGTTGGCTGCCGTGATACGAATCGTGCCCGACACGCTCGCGTCGCCGTTCGCCGCGACGTCGTAGGCCACCGACAGGTCCAGGTCCCAGCTGTCGTCGAGCTGCTGGCGCGGCAACGGCTCGACCCGCGCGCCGTCCTCTGCGAGCACGAGCACCGGCGCGCCGGCCATGTCGTCGGGAATGGAGGCAAAGGTCTCGCCACGCCCGCTCGGCGCGAGCACCCACACGGGCGGATCGCCCTTCACGCGTAGGGCGGGCACCTGGTAGCCGCGCAGGTCCTCGAAGGCCTGCTTGGGCTGAGGGTTCAGCTCGGGGGCGATCGCCTCCTCGAGCACGGCCCACTCGAATTCGATGCCCGCCAGCTCATAGAGGGCGCCGAGCAGGAAGATCGGGTTCCCGCGCTTGCTCGGCCACACCTGGGCGGCGTGCGCCGCGCCGCGGAAGTCGAGCACGTGGGCGGTGACCGCGTCGAACAGGGCCTTGGCCCTATCGAGGTCCGTGCCCGAGACCGAGCGCGCCACCTCGGTCAGCTCCGTGCGCAGGTCCGCCGGCACGTGGGCGAGCACGTGCAGACGGTCGCGCCAACTCGCCTCGATGTAGTCGATGGGCAGATCGCCCCCGTACTGCACCCAGGGCAGGATCTCCTCGAACGAGGGGAGCATCGGCTCTTGCTCCTGGCGCGGCCGATCCTTGACCAGGAACACGTGCACCGTGCCGCCATCGAAGCGGAAGGCCTCGTACTCGCCGTCGAACTGGAACGGACGCAGCTCGCCTTGCAATCCGTCGGGGACGTAGAGCACGTACCGGCTGCGCACGAAGGGCTTCTCGAACGAGGCGAAGCGCCACCATCCGATCTGCGGCGCGGACCCCCTGCGGCCGCGCGTGAACTGATCCCACACGAGCTCGACCGCGTCGCCGGGCTCGAGGAAGGGCATGACCCATTCCCGGTTCACCTCGCTGGGCTCCAGGATGCGGCCGTCCTGCTTGAGCACCTGCGCGAGGCGCGCGTGCTCCGCGACGGGCTCGGTGTGCAGGAGCTCCGTGCCCTTGCGATCGAGGGCCATGCTGATCGTGTGATAGCGCTCGTGGCTCGAACCGTCGGGGTAGAGGTAGACGAGGCCCGAGTCGAGGGCCTCCGCGATCGAGCTGTCCTGGGGACCGCGCGCGGCATCGATGGCCTCCTGCCGGTCGGGCCCGAAGGCATGGAAGAAGCGCTCCGCCGGATGGGGCTCGCCCAGGCGCGAGAGGGTCGCGCGCGCCGAGTGGGCGCCGGGGTCGGCCGCGACGCGTTCGCGCAGCACCTCGCGCGCGCGCTCGAAGGAGCCGCGCGCGATGTGGAAGTTCGCGAGGGCCGCATTCGGGGCGAGGTCGTCGGGAGCGGCGCGCGCGTACTCCTCCTCGAGCAGCAGGTTCAGCTCCCGGTCCATGCCTGCCTGGCGCAGGACCATCTCCAGCAGCTCGCGGGGACGACGCAGGTCCGGATCCTCCAGGAGCCACAGGTCCAGCATGCCGAGCGCGACCTTCAGGGGCGCTCCGCCTGCGGAGGCCATGGCGCTGAGAGCTTGCTGCTGCACGTCCTGGTCGTCGCCGGCCAGGGTCAGCGCGTGGACCCAGTGCCGCAGGGCACCGACCGGGTCTTCGAACTGCTCGAGGCGCTGGGCGTAGAGCGCGGCGAGGCGACCGGAGGTCGGGAACGTCTCCCGCAGCCGGCGTAGCTCGTTCAGGGCGAGGATGCCCGTGCTGTCGAGCTGCGCGAACAGCACCGCGCGCAAGGCGGCGAAGTTCGTGTTGGTCGGCGTGGCTGCTTCGAGGGCGTCGAGGGCCGCCAGGGCCTCGACCGGCTTGTCCTCCGCCGAGAGGCGCAGCACGCGCTGGGCGAGCACCTCGGGCAGCACGCGCTCCGCGGCGGCCATGTTCGCCTCGACCTCGAGCAGGGCGCGCCGCTCGACCTCGGGCGGCAGGTGGTTCGCGGCCACCAGGGCCTCGAAGCGCATGCGCAGCCAGGCGTCGCGCACGACCTCGCTCGACTCTTCAGGGGGAGCGAGTGCCAGCGCCTGGTCGGCGCGGCCGCGTGCGATGCGCTCGG
>JAQBVH010000704.1 GCA_027623615.1 Planctomycetota bacterium
TTGCCGAACTGGCCGGAGCCAGCGTCGACCTGGAAGACGTAGGAGTAGCCATCGCGGCCTCCGGTGATCTTGACACGAGCGTCGATGACGTCGAAGTCGGAGAGGTCGCCGGGGTTCGCGGGATCCGAGGGGTTGAGAGTGCCGGTGAAGTCACTGGAGTTCTCGTAGAGGGTGCGAATGCGACCACCGATGGTCGGGCCAGTTTTGTCGAATGCGGCACTCGCGGAGAGCGCATTGATCTCTTGATCGAGGGTCGACCAGTCATCGGACGCGAGAGCGCCGGTGGCAGTCGCCGAAAGCGCGAGAGCGCTATACAGGAGCTTCTTCATGGGGTTAGACACTCCGAAGAGGAGACAGACAGACAGAGAGTTCAGGGATGGGGTTCTCAGAGCGCGCAGAGGATGCCCCGGTGTCACCGGGGCGTCGAGTGCCTGCTGCGGCTTTTTCGCGCGGGATTCCGGAGGTTCCTTCGGCGGGGTGGCCGGGTCCTTGGCCCCAATTCCCCGAGCTTCGATCACGGTCGGATCACAAACCTAGACGTGGGAAGAGGTTAGGAGCGGATCATGTGTTCGAGACGTTTCCGTGCATTCCAGCACCCCTCTGGAACCCGTTCGCGGCCACCGCGGAGACAGTTTTTAATGGGGGGGTCGCAAGCGCTAGCGGCCCCTGCGGACCTCGTGGGGGGGCTTGGGCTCTCTAGGCTGACCTGATCCGCCCGCCCAGCGCAAGTTTGTTGTGTTCTGCCAGGCAGAACGGGCTCTCCATTCTGCGCAGTGCCGAAATGCGGTTCTGGAGGCTCAGTCCAGGTTGCGCCGATCCCGCTTGCGCTCTCCGCGCCGCTTCTTGGCATCGACACGACGGCGCTGGGAGGCGCGGGTGGGCTTCGTGGCCTTCCGCGGGCGCTCCACCCTCAGCGCTTCGCGCAACAGGCCCGCGAGCCGCTCACGGGCGTCCTGCAGGTTGCGCTCCTGCTCGCGGTGGCTGGAGGCGTGCAGCACGAGCTCACCGGCCTGGGTCAGCTTGCTGGCCAGCCTGGACCTCAAGCGGGCCCTGCGGGCGTCACCGGCGGACTGGCTGCGCTCCAGATCGAAGCGTAGCACCGCCTTGCTGGCGACCTTGTTCACGTTCTGGCCGCCTGGACCACCCGAGCGCGCAAAGGTCACGGACAGCTCCACGGCGGGGATCGTCCAGCGTGCGTTGACCTGCAAGGGCTCCATCTGCGCCTCCCTGCTCAGCCCTCGGCGGCCCCGGGGTCCTTCGCACGCAAGGCCACGAAGGTGTAGATGCCCGTGTTGTGCCCGTCGGCGAACTGCACGGCGATCGCGTAGTTGCCGACCAGGCGCACGTCCCGCTGGGTCAGGTCGTCGGGAACCGAGGCTGGATCGAGAAGCTGTCGCCCTGTCAGCTCATGGATGCACTGGGCACACGGGCAGAGGCGCCGCAGCTGGGCGGTCGAATACTCGGTCGTGTGCCCGTCGGCCCACTCGATGACCACTCGCGCGGGATCACGGCGGCCGATCCGGACGGGTTGGGTGGCGGAAGACATCGGGTTGCTCGCGGGGAAAGGACTGATCGAGGGCAGCGGGCCCAGCACGGCCCCCCCGGTAGGGGAGAGCGGACCGCACCGTAGGTGCGCCAGGCCTGCACATGCTCCACGAGGGCTTCCCTCGGCCGCGATACGAACCCACAGGTGCCGTCTAGATCGCTCGGGGGCGTGTCGCACGCCCCCGAAATGAGGGTGGTGGCCGGGACCAGACTTGAACTGGTGACCCCTTGATTTTCAATCAAGTGCTCTACCAACTGAGCTACCCGGCCAGCAAGGCGCGGGATTGTCGCCGCGGCCCCAGGATGCGTCAAAGGGGGTCTGCCGGGTTTTTCACGCTGGCAAGCACTTCCCGAGCCCCCACCACGTCCCGACCAATCTGCACGACCAGGGCGTCCACGTTGTCGAAGCGCACCTCGCCGCGAAGGAGGCCCAGGAAGGCGACCTCGATCGGATGGCCGTACAGGTCCCCATTGAAGTCCAACAGGTGGACCTCGATGCGTGGCTCCGTAGGCCGCTCCCCCTGCAAGGTCGGCCGGAAGCCGATGTTCGTGACCGCGTCGACCCAGCGGGCCCCACCGGATGGACCCTCGAGGTCCCTGGCCCGGCATGCGTAGACCCCCGGCGGGGGGTGCAGCTCGTGGTCGAGATCCAGATTCGCGGTCGGGAAGCCGAGCTGGCGACCGAGGGCATCCCCCCGGATCACCCGGCCCAGGATCGACACCGGTCGTCCGAGCATGCGCGCTGCAGCGGCCAAGTCGCCCAGGCCAACCGCTTCGCGAATCGCGGTGGACGAGACCGCGCGCTTGTCGACGGTGACCTGCGGGACGACGTCGACCGGGTAACCGAGCTGGCGCAACAGCTCCGGGCTGCCCTGCCGGTCGCGACCGAACTTGCTGTCGAAGCCGAGCACGTAGTGCTTGGCGCCGAGCCCAGCCTCGAGGATCTCACGCACGAACCGCGCGGCCGGCAACTGGCGCAGGTCCTCGTCGAAGGCGAGCGCGAGGGTGTGACTGATTCCGGCACGTCCGAAGTGATCGAGGCGATGATCGAGGGAGGTCAACGTCTTGGGTGCGCGACCGAGCAGCACCTGCTTGGGGTGGTGACGAAAGGTCACGACCGTCGCCCGCAGCCCGAGCTCGCGCGCCTTCGCCACGTTCGCTGCGAGGATCGCCTGATGTCCGAGGTGGACGCCATCGAAGACGCCGATCGAGACAACTGCGCCGCCGAAGCCCTCGAGAGGCAGGGCTTTCAGGTCGTAGGAGACGATCACGGGAAAGGCCGGCTTCGCTACCGATTGGCCTTGTAGGTCTCGATCAGCTCTTCGAGGGCGGCCCGGTTGCGCAGCTTGTCCGCGGGCGACATGCGGTCGACCAACAGGATGCCCTCGAGGTGATCGAACTCGTGCTGCACGATGCGGCTCTCGAAACCGGTGAAGGTCTCGGTGAACGC
>JAQBVH010000705.1 GCA_027623615.1 Planctomycetota bacterium
TGGAGGTGTTGATGCCGAAGAATGTGACGCCGGCTTCACTCTCGATCTTGGAGGCGACCTCGTCGACCTCCGCGAGAGTGGGCACCTCGAAGTCGCGGCCGTGCTCGTCCCACCAGCGCGTCCACAGCTCCACGTTGTCGCGGAATTCCTGACCGGTGAGGGACCTGAGGGCTTCGCGCAGGTCGGTGGTGAGGCGTCCCTTGGAGGCCCCGAGCCTGTCGATCATCGCAGGGATGCCGCGCTTCACGCGCAGCTGCGCCAGGGCCCTGGCGGCCGCGGTCTGCACGATCCAGGCCTCGTGATCGAGGTAGGTCTCGAGCAGCGGGTCGATGATCTGCTGGTCACCGAGGTACGACAGATCGATCAGTGTGCGCGCGATCGCCGCCGGGTCCTTCTCCGTCGTGAGCGCCTCGCGCAGGGCGGCTTGCACCGGCTCGCAGGGGACGGACGCGAGCAGGCTCAGCGAACGCAGGCGGGTGCCGTCCTTCGCCTTCTTCATGGCCGTGGTCAGGGAGCGCAGCGACTTGAGCCGCGTCTCCTCGTCCTCGCGCTCCAAGGCGTTGGCGGCGGAGGAGACGCAGGCGTCGAGGATGTGCCCCATCAACGTGACCGCCCTGCGATCCTGGGCCGCCTCCTGCTTCACGCGGTTGTATTGCTGGCCGGTCGCTCCCGACATGCGGCCCGCGTTCTGCTCGAGCTCCTCCTGCATGCGCTTCTCGAACTTGCGTACCTCGGCCTCCTTCTTGGGGAGCTTGCGCTCGATCCCGCGGCGCGTCGCGCCGACTTCGGCCATCAGCTTCTGCAGCTTGACTGCGGTGCCTTCGCGCCCGACCTGGCCGAGCATCTCCACCGCGGCCAGGGTCCCGGCCAGGTCGTGGGCGTCCTCGATCGCCTTCCAGATCTTGTCCTCGCCCTTGCGCCGCTGGCTGTCGCTGATCGAGCCGAAGAGGTCGAGGGTGCCCTTGGCCAGGGCGCTGCGCCAGGGCTCCTCGCGCTCGACGCGCTCCTGCTTGCGACCCAGCTCCGACGTCAGGTTCGAGAGCTCGGTCCGCGTTCGAGCGAGCACCTGACCCAGGGTCTCGTCCTTCTTCGAACGCAGCTCCAGGTCCGCGATCGTGCGCTTGCGCTGATCGATGCGGTAGCGCAGGACCGCCACCTCGTACTCCGCCTCGCGCAGGTCCACGACGCAGCCGGAGTAGGCCTCGATCAGGGCGGGGACCGCGTCGGGATCCGCGAACCCGAGCAACTCGGTCAGGGCTGCCCTACGCTGATCCAGGTCCGTGCGGGCCGCCGCTCGCTTCAAGCCAGCGATCGCCTGTTCGACGTCGCTGCCGGCGACGGCGGTGGTGGGGATGAACAGGCAGAGGAGGCTGAGAAGAAGAATGCGCATACGAGACCTCGTTCGGGGCGACGCCATCGTACCGGTGGCGCTATCATGCATGCGGACGTGAGAGGCCCAGGCGATCGCTCCGCGTGACTCCGGTCGGCGTGGGGAGGAAAGTCCGGGCACCGTCGGGCCAGGGTGGTTGCTAACGACAACCGGTTGCGAAGCCAGGGAAAGTGCCACAGAGAGTAGACCGCCAACCCCGCGTCCTCGGATGCGGGCGGCAAGGGTGAAAGGGTGCGGTAAGAGCGCACCGCGGTCCTGGTGACAGGGCTGGCATGGCAAACCCCACCCGGTGAAAGACCAAATAGGGGGAGCACCTGTGGCGAGGCCCGCGTCCAGCTCCCCGGGTAGGTCGTTCGAGGCCGAAGGCGACTTCGGTCCCAGAGAAATGATCGCCCCCTCCGATGGCGGAGGTGACAGAACCCGGCTTATCGGGCTTCTCACGTCCACCAACGCCTCGCGTCCCGGGCGCGAGGCCTGGAGCCACTAGATGTGGTAGTTGAGGGTAACCGGCACGCGCCATCTTGACGGTTTTCCAGACCTTGCTTACGGTTTCTTTCGAGGCGAGGGAGCACGTCGCTCCTCCGCACCGCAAACCACCGCTTCTGGCGACCACCGCAAATCGCCGCCAGACCCCCATGGAGTTCGTCTACGTCGTCCCGCGCAACGACCTGTTCCCCGATAGCTACCCGCAGGGGTTGGCCCTCTTCGGGGAGCAGTGCCCAGAAAGCGAAATCCTGGATCGGATCCACCGGTCCGGATTCTTCGTCGAGCGTGATTACGCGGAGCGAACCCCGTCCCTCAAGCAGGTGATTCCCTATTCCCTCGTCGTGCGCGGCGGCCAGGTCTTGAGCCTGCGCCGGACGAAGCGCGGGGGAGAGGCTCGCCTGCACGACAAGCTGTCCCTGGGCGTTGGCGGTCACGTCAACCCCGAGGACCTGCCGGCCGACCCGGCCGCGCGTGCCGAGCTGCTCGACCGCGCGACCCACCGCGAGGTGGCGGAAGAAGAGTTGTCGATCCAAGGCCCCTACACCTGTTCGCGGGTCGGGCTGATCAACGACGACTCCAACCCCGTCGGCGCGGTTCACGTCGGTCTGCTCCAAATCATCGTGGTCGAGGGTCCCGTCGCCGTGCGGGAGACCGACCAGCTGGAGGGAAGTTTCGCGAGCCCGCAGGAGCTGCAACGGCAGCTCGAGGCGGGGGCGAACTTCGAATCGTGGTCCGGCCTCCTGATCCCGCATCTGGACCATTGGATTACCGCGTCCATCCCCAAACCCGTCTCCGTTTCCCAGCCCGCGCCGGGGTCCTGAACGGAGCATCACCGCACTTCAGTTCATGTCCATCACGAAGAAGGCCAAGCAACTCGGACCGGAAAAGATCTACGACATGCTCCTCGGCGCTCGCACCGCCGACAAGATCACCCTCCACCTCAAAGACGGTCGCGCCGTTCATGGCGCGCTCATCTTCAACCCCTTCAAGGGGACCGGAAGAGTGATCAACATCGAGCAGGAGGTCTCGGTCGACTTTGCCGTCGACGACATCCGCGACCTCAAGATCGCCTGAGCAGGGGGAGGGCCCGATCCTCCCCCGCCGAGACACAGCGCGCC
>JAQBVH010000706.1 GCA_027623615.1 Planctomycetota bacterium
CGGCCAGGCCGCGGTCCAGCTCAGCGCCGCCGACGACGACCGCGTGCACGGCGTGATCGCTGCCGCGCGGCGCGTGCGCCTGACCGGCGCGCTCGTGGGCGTCGCCCTGGTCGGCGGGATCGCCTACCTAACGGGGGAGCCGAGCGCGCCGTGGATCCTGCTCGCCAGCCTCTATCCCCTGACCCATGCGCTCGAGCTCTCGACCCTGTTCCTGCGCAACCAGATCGCCTGGTCCCGCCAGGTGCTCGCGCGCGCGATCGCCGCTGGCCTTTCCCTCGGCTGCGTCGTGATCCTGCGCGTGTCCGGCACCACCGACCCGGCCGTCTACCTGTGCGCCGTGGCCGCGGGCAGCGCGATCGGCAACCTCCTGCTGCACCTGGTCGGTCGCAAGCACCTGCCCGCCCCCGGCGGTCCGCCGACCGCGGTGCGCACCCTGCTCATCGTCGCGTTGCCGATGGGCGCAGCCAGCATCTGCCAACAGCTCTACTTCTGGATCGACAACCTGTTCGTGCGCGCCTGGAACGGGGAGGCCTGGCTCGGGCGCTACAACCTGGCCGTGCGCGTGATGTCCTTCGGGATCATGGCAGGGGTCTACGCCTCCCTCGCGGCCCTGCCCTGGCTGACGCGTCAGCACATGCAGGGCCGGCTCGCGGCGGCCCTCGTGCGCCTGACCCAGCCGGTCCTCGCCGTCGCAGGTCTGGGCGCTGGCCTGCTCTGGCCCTACGCCGCGGACGTGCTCGAGCTGATCGGCGGCGACCCTCACTTCGGCCTGGCGGAGCATGCGCTGCACTGGCTGCTGCTCGCCACGGCCAGCGTCTACCTCGGGGCGCCCCTGCTGGGCGGTGTGGTCGCCACCGGCGCCTCGCGTGCGGTGCTCGCGATCTCGGTCTGTGCCCTGGTCGTGAACCTGGTCGGCAACACCTGGCTCGTGCCGACCCACGGCATCGAGGGCGCGGCCATCGCCACCTTCGCGACCGAGGTCATGGTCGCCGCGGGCGCGCTGGTCGCCCTCGCGCGCCGCGGCGTCGTGCTGCGCGAGCGCCTGCTGGGCTGGTCCCTCGGCCCGGCGGCGTTCCTGGTCGGCTACCTGCTGTCCACGGCCGTCCACGGCTGACGGAAAGCGGGTGGACGCGGCCGAGCCCCGCCCCCATTCTTGTCGCCCGCAACCATGCGCATTGGCCTCGACTACCGGCCCGCCCTCGTGAACCGCGACGGGATCGGGCGCTACACCCGCGAGCTGGTGCGGGCCTTCGTCGAGCTCGGCATCGACGGGGACCTGGGGTTGTTCGGCTACACCTTCGCGGGTCGTCGCTACACGACCGAGGAGCTCGGCCTGACCGACTCGAAGGCGGAGCTGTGCCGGCTGCGCCTGCCTTCGAGGTGGGTCCCGGGGATCCTGAAGCGGATGGGTAAGGGCGTCGATGACCTGGTCGGCGGTTGCCACGTGTACCACCACACGCAGCCGAACCTGCTCGTGGTGCGCCAGGCCCTCGACGTGGTCACGATCCACGACGCGATCCCAGCCCTCGACGTCGACAACCCCGAGGGCCCCGGCTTCGTGGAGCCCGAGGTCGCGCGGCGCACGACCGAGGCGGCCAAGGACATGGTCGCCCGCGCCGCGCGCGTGCTCGTGCCCTCGGAGTTCTCCGGCGCGGAGGTCGTCATGGCCCTGGGGGGCAACCCCGCTCGGGTGCACGTGACTCCCCTCGGCTGCGACCACGTGCTGCGGCACCTGCCCCCGGCGGGCTTCGGGCCCGCCAGCGAGCCCTACGTCCTGACCGTGAGCCGGGTCGACCGGCGCAAGAACCACCTGCGCATGCTCGACGCCTTCGAGCGCCTCGTTGCGGACGGTCACCCCCACCGCTGGGTGGTCGCAGGTCCGGCCGGCTACGGGTCGGAGGACTTCGAGCGCGCCTTGGGACGTTCGCCCGCGGCCGACCGGGTGATCTGGCGCAAGAACGTGAGCGACGCGGAGGTCGTGAAGCTCTACGCCCAGGCGGACGTGATGCTCTGGCCGAGCCTGAACGAGGGCTTCGGGCTGCCGCCCCTCGAGGCGATGGCCTGCGGCGCGCCCGTGGTCACCTCGATCGTGACCTCGATGCCCGAGGTCTGCGGCGACGCCGCCTTCCTGGTCGAGCCCACGGACCCCGAGCGCATCTTCGATGCGCTGCGGCGGCTGATCGTCGAGCCCGACCTGCGCGAGGAGCAGATCTCGCGCGGCAAGCGCCGCGCCCGCGAGTTCACCTGGCGCGCCTGCGCCAAGGAGACCCTGCGCGCCTACCAGGGCGCGTCCACGGACAGCAGCGGCGAGGCGCCCAAGCTGACGGGGTTGTTCTAATCCGGCGCCAGGCGCTCGAGCACGTCCTGGCCGGAGACGTCCTCGGCCTCCCACAGGACGCGCCCCTCCATCCCGCCGGCGACGGTGAGCACCTGGCCCGACAAGTGGCGCGAGGCGAAGGGCGAGGCCACGATCGCTGCGACGCGGGCGATGTCCGCGGCCCGGCCCAGCTGACGCACGGGCATCGTGCGCACGACCCGGGCAGCGACCGCGGGGTCGGCCACGGCGCGCTCCGTCATCTCGGTCACGGTCCAACCGGGCTCGATCACGTTGACGCGGGCGTAGGGATCGAGGGTCGTGACCTCGTTCTTGAGGCTGCGCATCAAGCCGACGAGCCCGGCCTTCGCGGCCGCATAGTCCGCATGACCCGCCTCGCCGAAGCGCGCCGCGGTCGAGCCGGTGAAGATCAGGCTCGCACCGTGACCGTCCACTCGCGGGCCATCCTCCGCCAGGCCGCGCAGGAACGCACGCGCGGTCCACAGGGCGCCGAGCAGATCGACCTCGATCGTGCGCCGGACCCGCTCGACCGACTGCTCGTGCAGGCGCTCGTCGTCCGGTGGCCAGATGCCGGCGTTCGCGAGGCACACGTCGACGCGGCCGAAGCGCGCGCGGGCGGCCGCGAAGAGGGCCTCGACCTCGGCGGGTTCGGTGAT
>JAQBVH010000707.1 GCA_027623615.1 Planctomycetota bacterium
CGCGCGCACCAGGCGCGGCGGGTGCTCCCTCGACTTCCTCGATCCAGACGCGCCGCGCGACGCCGAGGTCCTGCGCGAGCGCTGGCCGGGCGCCGAGTTCGTGGAGGACGCCGAAGGCGGCGCCCCGTTGATCGAGCGTCTGCACGCGGGCGAGGACCCGCAAGCGGCGCTGCACCTCGACGGCACCAACTTCCAGGTGCAGGTCTGGCGCGCCCTGCTCGCGATTCCAGGCGGCAGCATCGTCTCCTACCAGGACGTCGCCGAAGCCCTCGGCCGCCCGCGCTCGGTGCGCGCCGTGGCGAACGCGATCGGCTCCAACCCGGTCGGTTGGCTGATCCCGTGCCACCGGGTCCTGCGCGCGAACGGCGAGCTGTCGGGCTACCGCTGGGGCGAGGCGCGCAAGCGCCGACTGCTGGCGCGCGAGCAGGGCCTCGCTCGGGCCTGAGACACCGAGGTCGCTCACTCCTCCCAGAAGCGTGACAGGCGGCGGAGCGCGTCCTGCGCTCCGTCGCGATCGTCGTTGCGGCGGTAGGCGCGGTAGAGGTCGAGGGCCGCGTGCTGTTCGCTCGGATCGACCAGGTCCGCGCTGCGCAGGGTGCCGCGCACCGCCGTCTCGACCGCGCGCCAACGGCGCCAGGAGAGGGGCAGCTCGCCCGCCGCAGCGAGCAGGTTGACCGCAAACCCGACGCGGACCTCGGGGTGGGTCTCGACCTCGAGCGCGGCGAACAGGGTGTCGAAGACCTCGTGCGAGCGCAGCTTCCAGAGCCCCTTGGCCGTCGCGAGACGTACGCTCGGGTTGGGGTCCGCGAGGCGCACGAGCCACGCCTCGATGCACGCGTTCGAGAGGCTGCGGTCCATGCGCGCGCGCAGCTCGTGGACCGAGGCGGCCTGCACCTCCGCCAACCACTGCTCCCAGCTCACGACCCCGTCCGACTCGCGGTACAGGTCGAACACGATCGCCCAGCCGAGGAAGTGCACCAGCACGTTGTCGCGCACGTCCGCGTCGTCGGACGCGTCGAGGGCGAGCAGCTGCGTGAGCTCCGCGTCGCTCAGCGCCTCCTCGCGCAGCTCGCGCAGCGGCCAGCAGGCCAGGCCGTCGACCTGCCAGCGCCCCTCCGCGAGCAGGCCGTCCCCGAGCACGCCGGCGACGCCCTCCTCGAACCACAGGGGTAGGCGCACGCCGTCCTCGGCGAAGCGCGCGTGCACCAGCTCGTGCACGGCGGTGCCCGCATCCGGGGAGCCGATGAAGACGCCGGAGCGACCAAAGGCGCCGCCCCCGCGGGCGTGGTAGGCCTGGATGCGCGCGGGGCCGATGCCCGGCACCTCGTGCACGCCCGTGCCCACCTGCGCCGGCCCGCCCTCGTTGGAGACCGTCCCATCCCAAGCATGGACAGCGACCTTGCTGGTGAAGGGTCCGAGGTGCTCGGCGATGGCCTGGAAGGCGGGATCGAAGGCCGCTGCGAAGCGATCGGCGGAGATGGCCTGGTCGGGCCGCTGGTACAGGGTCCAGCTCTCGTGGTGCGCCACCGCCCGCCAGCTCGAGCAGCTGGCGGTCATGAGCACGATCAACAGAGGGGTGGCGCGCATTGTAGTGGTCTTCCGGGACCTCGGGACCCATCGTACCCTGCGACCCGGGGCTGGTTATCCTGTTCGGCCCTCTCCCCCCACCCCCCTGCCCAGCGAAGAGACCCATGGCCGATTGGCGAGCCGAACTCGATACCACGAGCAACATCGTTCTGGTGATGGTCACCGAGGACGACGGGAGCGAACACGACTACCAGTTCGACTTCGACGGCCGCACCGGTCGCTGGGAGTTCGCCGAGCGCGATCTGCTCGAGCGGGACTTCGGCGAGGAGTGGGTCGACGCCCTCGAAGCGGAGATCGAGAAGCTGATCAAGCAGGGCATGGAGGGGGCGGCCGGCTAGTGCGCCGCGTCTTCATCCTCGTTCTGGATTCGCTCGGCGTCGGGTCGCTGCCCGACGCCGCACGTTTTGGGGACGAGGGTGCGCACACGCTGGACCACCTGGTCGAGGCCGCGGGGGGCCTCGCAGCGCCCGAGCTGATCGCCGCCGGGTTGGGCGCGATCGAGGGCGTACACTCCCTCGAGCGCGGCACGCCGCGCGGCGCCTTCGGGCGCATGGCGGAGCGTTCGCCGGGCAAGGACACGCCGACCGGTCACTGGGAGATGATGGGCTGCGCCCTCGACACGGCCTTCCCGGTCTTCCCGGAGGGCTTCGACCTCGAGCTACTCGCGGAGTGGTGCCGGCGCGCGGGGCTCGAGGGCTGGCTCGAGAACGGACCGGCCTCCGGCACCGAGGTCATCGAGCGCCGGGGCGCCGAGCACCTCGCCACGGGCTTTCCGATCGTCTACACGAGCGCCGACAGCGTGCTGCAGGTCGCGGCCCACGAGGAGCACTTCGGCCTCGAGCGCCTGCTCGAGGTGTGCGAGGTCGCGCGCGAGCTCACCCGGCCCCTCGGCCTCGGCCGCGTCATCGCGCGGCCGTTCGTGGGCGAGGTGGGCTCGTTCCAGCGCACGTACAACCGGCGCGACTACTCGCTGCCGCCGCCGCGCGAGACCGTGCTCGATCGGTTGAAGGCCGCGGGGCACGCGGTCGTTGGCGTCGGCAAGATCGAGGACATCTTCGCGGGCCGCGGGCTGACGCGCGCCATCCACAGCGAGGGCAACTCGGACGGGATGCGCGTCACGTCGGAGCTGGCGGACGAGCTCGAGGCCGGCCTCGTCTTCGTGAACCTGGTCGACTTCGACAGCTCGTTCGGGCACCGCCGCGATCCCGAGGGCTATCGCGCGGCGCTCGAGACCTTCGACCGGGAGCTCGCGGACCTCCTGCCGAAGCTGCGGGACGACGACCTGCTGTTGATGACCGCCGACCACGGCACCGACCCGACCTGGCCGGGCAACGATCACACCCGCGAGTACGTGCCGCTGCTGGCGCTCGGTGCGCAGGTGCGCGCCGGCGTCGACGTGGG
>JAQBVH010000708.1 GCA_027623615.1 Planctomycetota bacterium
TCGCGCTGTTCCACCGCGGCGAGCGCCTGCGCGACGCCGCGGGACTCGACCGGCGACTCGATCACGGCGATGTGCTGGACCTCCTCCCGCTGATTGCGGGCGGGTGATCCCAGGCCGCTCGGGCTGACCACGCAGGCGCGGGGAGCGCCCCCTCAGGTCCTGAAGAACTCCTTCTGGATCCCGTGCTTCTTCATCTTCTCGTAGAGGCTGCGCGGGTTGAGGCCGGCGATGCGCGCGGCATCTCGCACGCGCCCGTGCGTGCGCTTGAGGAGGGCCTGGATGTAGCGGCGCTCGAAGGCATCGACGGTCTCGTCCCTGGCCCCATGGAAGGTCTGCTCCGAGGGATCGAGCTGCGGCTCCTCCGGTTGGTCCGGCGCTGCGCCGAGGTCTGAATTGCCGAACGGAGGTCGTCGGCAGCCACATCGGGATCGAGGACTGCATACGTCCCGGCCGCCAGGAGTCCAGTCCGATGCACGGGATCGAGCGTCGCGGAGAACACGACGACGTCCGGCGCCTCGGCGAGGGCGCGGACCGCCTGGATTCCAGCTTGGACCCCGGCCCCCAGAAGCTCCTCGTCGACCGTGCCCCAACGGGCTTGGGCCAATCCATCCGCCGACGGCACTGCTCTGAGAGCTTGCGCGACGGGTGCGAGCTCCGAGCTCTCACACCGTCAGGTGTGGCGCGCTGTCAAGACCCTGCGCTTAACCTCCCGATCCTCTGAGCGACGAAACTACCGGGCGCTGGGCATGCGCAGCCCGGCCACGTGCCGGCGCCACGCCGTCTCGAGCTCGTCCCAGTCGACCCCTTGAAAGGCCTCGCTCCAAGCCCGCTGGCGCGCGCGCACCATCGCGCTCTCCACGGAACCGCCGCCCGCGAGTCGACGGCGCTCGATCAGCCACGCTGCGCGCAACGTGCGCAAGTAGGTCGGCAGGATCTCGCTCCAGACCCGGTGCCGCCGCGCCTCGGCGGAGGCAGCGAGGAAGTAGGTCATCGACCAGCCCTGGGCGTACAGGCGCACGGGGTCGGCGTAGTACGCGGCCTGCTCCATGCGCGTCGTGTCGTACCAGGAGTAGGCGCCCTGCTCGAGCAGCGACTGCGCTGTCTCCAAGCGGTAGCGGTTCGGCTCGATGCCTGAGAAGCGACGTCCCGAGACGATCGCGCCGCCGAAGTACTCGGCCAGGCCCTCGTCGAACCAGGGGTGGGGCGCGATGCCCTCGGCCGCGTAGTGCACGTACTGGTGGAAGGTCTCGTGGCACAGGACCGCCTGTGTGTAGTGCTCGCCGTCGATCTCTCCGTCCGATTCGCCGCGGGCGTCGAAGAGCACGAGCTCCTCCTCCCCCGGGCTCCAGTACCCGACCGAGCCCTTGCGGCCCCCATAGGCCAGGTACTCCTCCCGGTCGCGGCAGACGCGGACGATCGAGACCTCGTCGAGCACGCCATCCGGCGGGCACAGCTTTGCGTACTGGCCGCGCATCGTCTCGATGGCGGACGTCATCTCGATCACGAAGCCCTCGTCCACACCGTGGCTCAGCACGATGTAGTGATCGCTGTCGCGCATCTTCCACCCCTCGACCAGGTCGAGGCGCGCCTGGATGCGGCGCTCGATGCCGACCAGCCCGCGTCGGCCGCCGTAGTAGCGCTCCCACTTGCCGCGCTCCGCGTCGTTCGCGGCGGGCTCGAACAGGCGCAGGTCCTCGGCGCAGCGCTCCCAACGCCCTTGTTCGCCGCGCTCCCGGCCCGGCTCGCAGCGGCCGAGGGTCAGGTAGCTGCGCGCGTCGCTCTCCCCGGCGTGCATCCACCCGCTGACCGCCTTGCCATCCTCGTTCAGCTCGAAGGTCCAGCGCTTGGGCCCGTAGCCATAGCGCTCGCGGCCCACGCGCTGCTCCTGCGTCTCGCTCGCCCCGAGCACGTGGCGCAGGAACGTCTCGCCATCGAGGACCGGGTCGCCCTCCGTGCGCGGCACGAGGTAGAGCTCGAGACTGGATCGGCGCTGGCCCGCCTCCTGCTCGGCCTGGGTCTGCGGCTTCACGTACGCGAGAGCGCCGAAGCGCTCCTTCGGACGCACGGGCAGACGCTCGTAGCCCGTGGGCGGGTCGAGGGTCAGGCCTAGTTCTGGGTGCTTCTCACTCTGCGCGGTCGCGATTTGGGCCAGGGCGAGTGCAAGCAGCAGGTGGGAAGGACGGAGCATGCCTCCCCTATCGGTCGCGCCGACCGTCCGTCCTCAATCAGGCCGTCGGAGGAGGGCTCGGATCGAGACGCAGGGCCCCGTACCAGGCGCACGCGCCGAGCGCGAGGCCCACCAGACCGACCCAAGCGGACGACCAGAGCGGCGCCGCGCCCCTGCCATTGAGGAGAGCGACCGCGGCGACGACCAGGGGCAGCGCCAGCGCGCTGAGCCGTCCGATCCCCGAGGCGCGAGCCGCGCGCCACCGATCCAGGAGCAGCGCCAGCTGTCCACCCGCCCAGCCGATCACGGCCGCGTTGCAGACGGCGAGCTCGACCTGCTGGCGCGAGAGCAAGGCCGCTCCCGCGGTGAGCAGCAGCGCAGCGAGCGCGGCGGCGCAGCACCACATGGCCGCGGCCTGGGGACCTCGCCTGTCGAACCAGCCGTCGAGGACGACGAGGGCCGCGAGCACCAGATGCAAGGAGACGCGGACGGGCGCGCCCTGCTCGGGGCCGAAGGCGTGACTCTCGCCGAGGACGAGCGCGCCGATCGTCACTCCGCCGCAGACTCCGATCCACGGGCGGGCATTTTGGACGGACGTGGACAAGGCGCCCAGTGTACGGACGTGGCTACACTCCGCGCCATGACGGCCGTGACCGACCCGATCCTGCTGCTCGACGTGATGAGCACCCTGGTGGTCGACCCCTTCTACCAGGAGATTCCCGCCTTCTTCGGGCTGAGCCTGGACGAGCTGCTCGCCCAGAAGGACCCGCGCGCCTGGGTGGACTTCGAACAGGACGCGATCGACGAGGCGACCTTCTTC
>JAQBVH010000709.1 GCA_027623615.1 Planctomycetota bacterium
CCCGCCAGACGCGTCAGCTCCTCGTTGTGGGGTCGCGCCCCCGTCGACAGGCCGTCCACCTTCACGTTGCCGGTGACGACCACCCGCTCGCACGACCCTGCCAGCTCGACGAAGCGCTCGGCGTAGCGCTCGTCCTGGGCCGCGATGAGGCTGATCCGGTTGAACTGCGGCAGGGTCAGGGCGAACAGGCGCTTGTAGTTGGTGAAGCTCTCTTCGGTGATGCGACCGCTGACGATCGCGACCGGCACGCCCGTGCGGTTCGCACGACGCAGGAAATTGGGCCAGACCTCGAGCTCCATCAGCACGACCAGGTCCGGGTCGACCTGTCGTAGGAAGCGGTTTGCGATCAAGCTATGGTCGAGGGGAAAGCGCAGCACGCTCAGGCCCGGGTAGGTCTGCCGTGCCACGTGCAGCCCGGTGTCGGTCGACGACGAGATCACGACCTCATGGTCCGCAACCAAGCCCTGCACCGTCGACTGGGCCGCCTTGACCTCCCCCACCGAGACCCCGTGCACGAGGACGCGGGGGCGGTCGCCGGGCGCAGGCAGGTCGAGCGGCGCCATGGTCAGGCGCTCGAGCGCCATGCCGCGGAAGGAGGCGCTGAACAGACTGCGACCCAGCCACCAGGGACTGGAGATCGCGAGGGTGATCAGCCAGGCCAGGTCATAGACCAGGTACAGGAGCGCCATCCAGGCACCCGGGTTCGGGTCCTGATCGATCGGACGGCTCGGCTGCGCCGGGTCCGGTGACGCCGCCTTGCGACCCATGACCCGATTACCGCAGCCCCCGCCCGCCGCCTACTGGGCTCCGTGGCACTTCTTGAACTTCTTCCCGCTGCCGCACGGGCAGATGTCGTTGCGGCCGGTGCCCGAGAAGTCCATCGGCGCCTCAGCCGGCTTGGGGGCCGCCCCGCGCTGGCGCTGGACCAGGTCGAAGGCGCTGGAGGCCGGCACCTGCTGGCGCATCGCCTTGCGGGCCGCCATCTGGTTGACCTGCTTGCGGTACGCCGCGATCTGGGCCGGGGTCGGCTGCCCAGGCCGCTGGCCACCGGGGCTCGCACCTCCGGGACCCACGCCCTGGACCATGCCCTTGGGCGCGAGGCTCTGATCGCCGCCGCCGCTGGGGCCATCGCCACCGTCACCCGCGCCGGCCTCGCCGTGTTCGTCGTCGGGGCGGCGCACCTGGATGCGCAGCACCAGGCTAGCCACCTCGGACTCGATGGCGGGCAGGAGCTGCTCGTGGAACAGCTCGGTGCCCTCCTGCTTGTAGATCGTCTTCGGGTCCTGCTGACCGTAGCCGCGCAGGCCGATGCCGGTCTTGAGGGCGTCGATCGCGTACAGGTGATCCTTCCACTTGCCGTCGATCGCGTTGAGCAAGAGGTACTGCTCGACCCGCGCGACGAGCTCCTCGCCGAGCTCTTCGCAACGCTCCGCGTAGCGAGCATCGATCGCCTCGAGCACGCCCGTGATGTCACGATCCTTGGCTTCCTTCTCGGTCGCCTTGGTCAGGACGGCCTCGTCGATCTCGAAGCCGTAGGTGCGGTGGATCCACTCGCCGAAGCCCGGCGCGTCATCGAGGTAGACGAGGGCCTGGCGCTCGGCCACGTTGTGCATCATCTGCTGCACGCGGGTCAGGCCGTTCGGACCACTCAGGTCCTCTTCGAGCACCGCCTGGCGCACACCGTAGATGGTCTTGCGCTGGGTGTTCATCACCTCGTCGTACTCGAGGAGGGACTTGCGGATCTCGAAGTTGCGGTCCTCGACCTTGCGCTGAGCCTTGGCGATCGCGCGGGTGACCATCTTGGATTCGATGGCTTGCCCCTCGCTCATGCCCAGCCTCTCCATCGCGTTGGTCACCCAATCGCGATAGAAGATGCGCATCAGCGGGTCCTGCAGGGAGAGGTAGAAGCGGCTCTCCCCGGCGTTGCCCTGCCGACCGGAGCGACCCCGGAGCTGGTTGTCGATGCGCCGCGCCTCGTGGCGCTCCGTGCCGAGCACGTACAGGCCGCCGAGGGTGAGCACTTCCTGCTCGTCCAGGCCGCACTGGGCGCGGACCTCGCTGCGGATCACGTCGATCTCTTCCAGGTGCTCGACGTCACCCTCGACCAGGCCCTTGGCCTCGAGCGCCTCGGCCAGGCGATGCTCGAAGTTGCCGCCCAGCTTGATGTCGGTGCCCCGGCCGGCCATGTTCGTGGCGACCGTGACCGCGCCGCGTTCGCCGGCCTTGGCGACGATGTTCGCCTCGCGGGCGTTCTTCTCGGCCTCGTTGTTCTTGGCGTTGAGGACCTGGTGCGGAATCTTGGCTTCCTTCAGCATCGCCGAGACCTTCTCGGAGTTGTCGACGGATGCGGTGCCGACCAGGACCGGCTGGCCCTTCTCGTGCAGGCGCTCGATCTCCTCGACGATCGCCCTCCACTTCTCGGGTTCGGTGCGGTAGACGGTGTCCGCCGCGTCGTGACGCAGCACCGGCATGTTGGTCGGGACCGAGACCACGTCCAGCTCGTAGATCTTGTGGAACTCTCCAGCCTCGGTGAGCGCCGTGCCGGTCATGCCGGCCAGCTTCTCGAACATGCGGAAGTAGTTCTGGAACGTGATCGTCGCGAGGGTCTGGGTCTCCTGCTTCGGCTCGAGGCCCTCCTTGACCTCGACCGCCTGGTGCAGGCCGTCCGACCAGCGCCGGCCGTGCATCTTCCGGCCGGTGAAGTCATCGACGATGATGACCTCCATGCCCTTGGTCCCGCGGCGCTCGTCCTCGCCCTCCTCGACCACGTACTCCTTGTCGTTCTTGTAGATCTCGTAGGCGCGGATCGAGTTCTCGAGGTAGTGCGGCCAGTCCTCGAAGCCCGGGGTGTAGAAGCTGTCGATCTCGAGCAGCTCCTGGGCGCGGACGATACCCTCCTCCGTGAGGGAGGCGCTCTTCTCCTTTTCCTTGACCTCGTAGTGCACGTCGCGCTCGAGCTGACGCACGATCGCGGCGGCCTCGT
>JAQBVH010000710.1 GCA_027623615.1 Planctomycetota bacterium
GGTTGCGGAACCAGGCGTAGGCGTCGCCCTCGATCGCGCCGCCCGGGGCGTGGCGCTGGAGGCCGATGAAGCCGGTCGGGACCCGGTCGGTGAAGTGCGCGCCCTGCTCCGGCTTCACGTCCTTGGTGTCGATGTCGTAGAGCACCTGGCCGTTGAGCACCGTGATGATGCGCGTGCCGTTGTAGGTGATCTCGTAGGTGTTCCACTCACCCAAGGGCTTCAGGGCCTGCTTGCCCGGCGCGACCGAGCCGTAGAGGCCGCCCGTGAACTGGTACGGCGCGAGCTTCGAGTTCGTCTCCGTCTCCCAGTTGAAGTCGTCGAGGATCTGGAGCTCGCAGCCCGAGAAGGCGGGGTTCGCGCCGTCCCTCGACGCGCGCAGGAACAGCCCCGAGTTGGCCATCTTCGAGATCTTGAAGTCGAGCCGCAGCTGGAAGTCCTGGTAGTCCTGCTCGGTGATCAGGTGCGGCGAGCCGCCCTCGACCAGGAAGACCATCTCCCCGTCGCGCACCGCGTAGCCCTTGCCGTTGCCCTCAGCGTGCCAGCCGGTGAGGTCCTTGCCGTTGAAGAGCGCGCGCCAGCCGGCCGCCTCGCCCGCCGCGGTCAGCCGGCGCTGCCCCTCGGGGTCCTCGGTCCAGTACTGTCCCGCGCCGTCGGGCAGCTCGCGGGCGCGGATGTTCTTGAACTGGGCGTAGCCGCCCTCGACCCCACCCCCGTGCACCTGCAACCCGACCTTGCCCGACTCCGAGAACTTGCCCGCGCCCTCGGGCATGCGGTAGTCGGTCACCAGCTCGCCGTTGAGCCACAGCATCAGGTGCATCGGCTGACCCACGCAGCGCACGCGGACGTGGTTCCACTCATCCTTGTTCCACTTCGCCTTCGCGTCGGGGTTGTGGAACATCCAGCCGTCCGAGTAGATGCCGCCGATCTCGCCGCCATCGCGGTAGTCGAGGGTCAGCTGCGCGCCGCGCGGCTCGGGGCGCGGACGCATGCGCACGAACACGCCCGAGTCGAAGGGGTGTGAGATGAAGGCCTCGCACTCGAACTCCACGTTGCGGTACTCCCGCTCGGTGTAGATCAAGCCGCCCTGGCCCTGCTCGTTCTCCTTACCGTGGATCGTCCCGTCGACGACCGACCAGATCGCCGGTCCGTCGTAGCGACCGCCAGTCGTCGTCCAACCGTTCAGGGTCTCCCCGTCGAACAGGTTCTCCCAACCCTCGGGAGCCGGGTTCGAGGCGAGGGCACAAACGAGCAGGGCAGTGGAGAGAGTCATGGCGAATCGGATCGGGCAACTGCCCTGGTTCGAAGCAAGTTCGGGCCGCGAGTTCGGGCCTGCGGCGGCCCGCCGAACCTACGTTGCCAGGACACGGACCGCTACTCGCGCTTCGGGCGAACCCAGAGTAGGATCCGCCAGGTTCGGGGCCGCCCCAGCGACCCAGGCCACGACTCTCCAGCCGACAACTCCATGAAGCACAACCCTGCCCAGCCCTCCCCCTCACGTCGCGACGTCCTGGCTGCCGGCGCCGCCCTCTCGGCGGTCGGCCTGGCCGCCACCGCGAGCGCGCAAGATCGGCCCATTCCGAAGGCGCCGGACAAGGCCGCCATTCCCGAGGGCACGCCCGTGCGCATCGGCGTGATCGGCATGGGCGGCATGGGCCGCGGCCACCTCGGCTCCATGATGGCCCAGATCCGCGACAGGAAGCACGACTTCCAGGTCGTCGCGGTCTGTGACGTCAACTCGATCAACCTGGGCACGGCCCAGAAGACCGCGAGCGAGGGCCAGCCCGACGTCGAGGTCAGCGGCTACGGCGACTACAAGGAGCTGCTCGCGCGCGACGACATCGACGGGGTGCTGATCGCCTCACCCGAGCACTGGCACGCGACGATGTCGGTCGACGCGATGGCGGCGGGCAAGGACGTCTACTGCGAGAAGCCGATGACCCTGTCCATCGACGACGCGCTGTGGATCATGAACACGATCGACGCGAACCCGCAGATGCGCATGCAGGTCGGCACCCAGTACATGATGCTGGACAAGTACCGCCACGCGAAGCGCCTGATCGCAGAGGGCAAGATCGGCCACCCGACCCTCAGCCAGACCAGCTACTGCCGCAACTCCCTCAACGGCGAGTGGCTCTACGGCATCGACGCGAACGTCAAGCCGGGTGAGACCCTCGACTGGGAAGCCTGGTGCGGTCCGATGGGCGTCGACGAGTTCGACACCGAGGTCTACCACCGCTGGCGTCGCTACCGGAAGTGGTCGACCGGCATCATCGGTGACCTGCTCGTGCACATGATGACGCCGATGATCTTCGCCCTCGACCGTGGCTGGCCGACCCGCGTCTGCGCGAGCGGCGGCCACTACATCGACAAGGCCATGGAGAACCACGACCAGGTCTTCGTGACGACCGAGTTCGAGAAGGACCACACGATGATCGTGGCCGGCTCGACCTGCAACGAGAACGGGCTCGACACGCTGATCCGCGGCCACGAGGCGAACCTCCTGCTGGGGGGCAACAACTGCGTGCTGCGTCCGGAGCGCCACTTCGCCGAGGAGATCCAGGAGCAGACCTTCCAGTCCGAGGGCATCGACGCCCAGGGCGCCCTGCGCCTCAACTGGATCGAGTGCATCCGCACCCGCGAGCAGAACGTCAGCCCGGTCAAGCTGGCCGCCCAGGTGATGGTCATCGTCGACCTGGCCACGCGCTCGATGTGGGACGGCGGCGCCTGGACCTTCGACCCGAAGACCCTGACCGCCAAGAGGGCCTAAGGTCCTCGCCACCCCATGGTCCTGCGCCTGGCGACCCACGCCATGGGAACGCGCTTCGAGCTCGTCCTTGGAGGCGAGAATTCTCCCCAGCGCAGGGCGGCGGGCGAGCAGGCGCTCTTCGAGCTCGAGCAGATCGACCGGCGGCTGTCGCTGTTTCGCCGCGACAGCCTGCTCGCCCACGTCAACCGCACGGCCGGCGCAAAGCCGGTCGTGCTC
>JAQBVH010000711.1 GCA_027623615.1 Planctomycetota bacterium
TGCGCCTCGGCGTCGGGGGCAAGAGCGTCGACGCCAACCGCAAGTACCACGGCTCGATCGACATCGAGATCGCGGTCCCCGGTGGGGTGGTGACCCTGCAGAGCTTCCGCGGGAGCTGAGCCGGGCTACTCTTTGACGATGATCCGCGTCGCCCTCCTTGTCTTCTGCCTCGCGCCCGTCCTCGCCCAGGACCGGCCCAACGTCGTCCTCATCCTCGCGGACGACATGGGCTTCTCGGACATCGGTTGCTACGGCGGCGAGATCGCGACGCCGCACCTGGACGCCCTCGCGGCGGGTGGGCTGCGCTTCACGCAGATGTACAACACGTCGAAGTGCTTCACGTCGCGCGCGTGCCTGTTGACCGGGCGCTATGCCCAGCAGGTGCAGATGGAGCGCGGGCCGGGCCAGATCCAGGGCGCGCCGACGGTCGGGGAGATGCTGCGCGAGGGCGGCTATCACACCTTCTGGTCGGGCAAGCACCACGGGACGGAGAACCCCTACGAGCGCGGGTTCGACCGCTACTACGGCTTGCGCGACGGCGCGTGCAACTACTTCAACCCCGGCAAGCAACGCGAGGGTGAGCCCGCGCCGGCGCAGAAGCGCAAGAACCGCGCGTGGTGCATCGACGGCGAGACCCTCCAGCCCTACTCGCCCGGGGCTGGCTTCTACACGACCGACGCGTTCACGGATCACGCGCTCGGTTTCCTCGAGACGACCAGGGAAAGCGACAAGCCGTTCTTCCTGTACCTGGCGTACAACGCCCCGCACGACCCCTTGATGGCGTGGCCGGAGGACATCGCGAAGTACGCAGGGCGCTACGACGCCGGTTGGGAAGCGATTCGTGCGGCGCGCTGGGAGCGTCAGCGCGAGCTGGGGTTGTTCGGCGCGGAAGTCCTGCCCTCCGAACCCGAGTACCCGGACTGGTCGAGTTGGTCAGAAGAGAAGCGCGCGCAGGAAGCGCGGCGCATGGAGGTCTACGCCGCCATGGTCGACAGCCTCGACCAGAACGTCGGCCGCGTGGTCGCCAAGTTGCTTGAGCTGGGCGTGTACGAGGACACGTTGATCCTGTTCGCCAGCGACAACGGCGGCTCCGCGGAGGCCGTGCGCATCGGCGAGGGCGAGATCGGTTCGATGACACGCTGGTCCTCGGTCCTTGGCCGCTGGGCGAACGTCTCGAACACGCCGTTTCGCAAGTACAAGAACTACAGCCACGAGGGCGGCATCTGCACGCCGTTGGTCGCCCATTGGCCCAAGGGCATCGAGGCGCGCGGCGCGATCGTGCGCGAGCCCGCGCACCTGGTGGACCTCTTCCCGACCCTCGCCGACCTGGGCGGCGTCGAGCTCGACAGCGCGCACCCCGTGCCCGTCGCGGGTCAGAGCCTGAGGCCGCTGCTCACGGGCGAGGCGTTCACGCGCCGGGCGCCCCTCGCCTGGCAATGGGGGGGTGGCAAGGCGATCCGCGACGGCCGCTGGAAGGCCGTGAAGTGGCAGGACGAGGACTGGGCCCTGCACGACCTCTCCACCGACCGCACCGAGCGGCGCGATCTCGCTGCGCAGCAGCCCGAGGAGCTCGCCCGGCTGGTCTCGGCCTGGGAGGCCTGGAGCGCGCGCGTGGCGCCGAGGTGACCGACGCGAACTGCCTGTCCGGTTTCCGTGGGAGTACGGTGCCGGAGTACGCTGCGCACCACTTCTTCCCACTCGCCCCGAGCCCCCGGGGGGTCGCAGCCGTCAGGCGGCGAGTGGGAAGTAGTGGTGCGGCAGCGTACTCCCACGCGCCTCCGCGGACGGGCTCGAGGGGTTAGAGTGTCGCCGCAACATGGACGCGCACTTCGCCTTCGCCCGACCCCGCGTCGGGCTGCTCGGGAACCCCTCCGACCTCTATGGGGGCCGGGTGGTCTCGTTCACCGTCGACGCCTTCGAGACCGTCGTGCACGTCAAGCCGACCACGGGCGGCGTGCGCTTCGCCGACGACCGCGGGACGACCGCCTTCGAGGACTGGCCGCACCTCCTGGCGGAGCTGAAGCCCTCCGAGGTGCACGGCGGCTCGAAGCTGACCGTCGCGGCCCTCGACCAGCTCCTGCGCTTCGCGCCCCAGCTGCGCGAGCTTGCCGCGGACGACCCACGCAGCGCGTTCGAGGTCACGTTCCGCACGGACATCCCGCGCCAGGTTGGCCTGTCCGGATCGAGCGCGATCGTGATCGCCGCCCTGCGCGCCTGGAGCTACTGGTTCGAGCTCGAGATCACGCCCTTCGAGCTGTCCGAGATCGCCCTCGCCGCCGAGAACGTGTCCCTCGGCATGGTCGCCGGCCCCCAGGATCGGGTCGTGCAGTCCTACGGTGGGTTGGTGTCGATGGACTTCTCCGGTCCGCGCGCGCCCACGTCCTACAAGCGCATGGATCCCTCGCTCCTGCCGGCCATGCTCGTCGCCTGGAACGCGGACCTCGGCGCTTCCTCGGCCACGGTGCACCACGACGTGCGCGAGCGCTACGAGGCAGGCGATCCCAAGGTGCGTGAGGTCATGGCCGGGTTCCCCGGCATCGTCGCGCGCGGCCTGATCGCTCTCGAGGAGCGGGACGTGGTCGGTCTGGCGGACGCCCTCGACGCGAACTTCAGCGCGCGCGCCTCCATCTTCCCGATCTCCGAGAGCAACCAACGCCTGATCGACGCCGGGCGCCAACGGGACGCCGGCGTGAAGTTCTGCGGCTCCGGCGGGGCCGTGCTGGCCGTGCCGCGGGATCCGCGGCGGCTGGATGAGCTCGAGGACGGCTACCGGGAGGTCGGTTTCCGCACCCTGCGCCCCAGGGTGGGACCGCTCGAAGCGAGCTTTCGCTGATTTCGGTCGGAAAGCCGCGGTACGGTGCCGTCCCTGAGGCGAGATGAGCACCACCACGACCTCCACCCTGTCCGCGACCGAGCGAAGACGCGCTCTCCACCCTGCCTGGGCCATGCTGGGGGATCCCCATGCGGCCGAGGACGTGGTCC
>JAQBVH010000712.1 GCA_027623615.1 Planctomycetota bacterium
GAGGTTGCGCAGCATGCCTGCCGTGCGCTCGTCGCTGATCCCGTCGTCGCTCAGCACCTTGTTAGCGCCTCCGACCGCGACCTGGTCCGGGATGACGTGCACGCGGATGCCGGCGAGGATCTCGCGCACGTGCCGCAGGCCACGCAAGCCGCCGAGCGCCCCGGGGGAGGCGGCGATCAGCCCGGCGACCTTGCCGTCGAAGGCGGCGAGCGGGGCCTCGTTCTCAGCGGCGCGCGATAGCCAGTCGATCGTGTTCTTGAGCAGCGGTGTGAGCGAGCCATTGTACTCAGGGCACGCGAGCAGCAGGCCGTCGTGGGCGGCGAACAGGGCCTTGAGGTCGACCGCCGCCTGCGGGATCCCCTCTTCGGCCTCGAGATCCCCGTCGTAGAACGGCAGCTCGTAGTCGCGCAGGTCCAGGACGGTGACCGTGCCGCCGGCCTGCTCGACCGCCTTGACGGCCACCCCGAGCAGTTGGGTGTTCAGGGAGAAGGTGCGGACCGAGCCGGAGAGGGCGAGGATGCGTGCCATGGCGGGGAGGGTACCCTCTCGGGCGTGTCCCGCCACCGCATCGCCACGTCGGTCCTGCTCACTCGCGGAGAGGGCGAGGGCCTCGAGGTCTACCTCGCGCGTCGCAACCCCAAGCTGCGCTTCTTCGGCGGCTACTGGGCCTTCCTCGGAGGGACGGTCGACCCGGAGGATCACGACGGGGAACGCGACGCCGAGATCGCGCACGCCCGCTGCGCCTTGCGGGAGCTGTTCGAGGAGGTCGGTGTCGTACCGACCGAGCTCGAGGGGCACCCCTCCCGCGACGACCTGCTGGCAGGGAATGCGAACGACGCCTTCCGGGCCGCGCTCGATCGCGTGCCCGAGGTCCTCGATCAGGTGCACCCCTTCGGTCGCCTGACGACTCCGAGCTTCGCGCCGGTTCGTTACCGCACACGCTTCGTCCAGGTCGCGCTTCCCGCGAACGCGACGCCGACCATCGACGAGGGTGAGCTCGTCGAGGGCGGCTTCTTCCGCCCGCGCGAGGTGCTCGAGACCTGGCGCAACGGCGGGATGTTGATCGCCCCGCCGGTGGTCTACCTGCTCGAGCTGGCCGCGTCGTGCGCCGACATGGCCAGCTTCCTCACCCTGGCTGGCGAGCGCACGCGGTCCCACGAGGAGGGTCGCCTGCATCGCATCCGCAACACGCCGGGTGTGCTGATGGCGCCGCTGAAGACACCCACCCTTCCGCCAGCGACGACGACCAACGCCTACGTGGTGGGGGAGCGTGACCTCTACGTGATCGACCCGGCGACCTACGACGAGGAGGAACGCGCGCGCCTCTACGCCTTCCTCGACGAGCTCGTCGAGGAGGGGCGCACGCTGCGCGGCGTCATCCCGACGCACCACCACCACGATCACGTGGGTTCGGTGCAGGAGGTGGCGGAGCGCTACAGCGTGCCGGTCCTCGCGCACCCCGAGACCCTCGCGCGGCTGCCGCACGCGCCGCGGGATCCACGGCAGCTCGTCGATGGGGACGAGCTCGACCTCGGCGCCTCACCAGATGGCACGGGCGGGTGGAAGCTCACGGCCTACCACACGCCCGGCCACGACCGAGGGCACCTGGTGCTGGTCGAGAACCGCTACCACGCTGCGCTCGCCGGTGACCTGTGCTCGACCGTATCGACGATCGTGATCGACCCGCCGGAGGGGCACCTCGCGACCTACCTCGCGAGCCTACGGCGCATGCTCGAGGTGCCGATGGGGGTGCTCTATCCGGCGCACGGCCCAGCCCACAGGAACGGGCACCAGCTGATCACGCACTACCTGGAGCACCGCACGGCGCGTGAGGAGAAGCTTGTCGCTCAGCTTGACCATACGCCGCGCTCGGAGAACGAGCTGGTCGCGCTCGTCTACGACGACGTGACGATTCCCGAGGTGCTCCCCCTCGCCGCCCGGTCGCTGCGCGCGGGATTGGAGAAGCTCGAGGAGGAGGGCCGGGCCTCGCGGAGCATTGATGGGTGGTTGCGGGTCTAGGCGACCCCGTTGGGGCCGCCTACGCCTCCTGCGGAGGCGTGAAGGTTGCTTGGCGCCACACCTCACGGTGTGGCAGCCCGGAGTCGGCACCCGGGGCGCAGACTCCTGGCTCGACCTGCTGCGTGACGGTCGACTACTGAAACAAGATCGCCCGGCCGTCCGTGAAGTTCGACGTCGGCGTCGGGTCCTCGTCGCGGTACCAGCCCTGGAAGTTCCAGGTCTCGCCGGGCTGGACCGCGTGGGTCGGGGTGAGGGGGAGCGCGGCCAGGTCCACGGCGAGGTAGAGGTGTCCGAGGTTGCTGGACTCCTCGACATCCGCCGCATAACGGCCGATCTGACCTCCGAGGCAGAGGTTGCCCGAGGACCCGCCCGGCAGGGGGACGAAGTCCTGGGTCGCCGAAACGAGGAACATTCCGAAGCGGCCAGTGGGTAGGGCGTCCATGCGCAGGCTCAGGTCGTCGGCAGCGACGACGTCGCTGCCGAAGGCCACGAGCTCGGCGGCCAGGCCCCTCGAGTTTGGTACGGCCGGGCCGCAGTAGCTCGTACCGATGGGCGCGCAGTCCTCGACCAGGAAGTAAGCGCCCTGGTCGGCGATCACGCTGTCCATCCCGGGCGCACCGATGAAGGCGCGGCCGCCGGTCAGGTAGACCGCCTCACCGAAGCGATCGAGGTAGGCCGAGGCGGGGTGCACGATGACCTCGAGCAGCGCGCCCGTCAGGGCGTCGACGCGCAGGGCGCGACCCGAGCGATCATCCGCTCCTCGCTCGTAGGGCTGTCCCACGAGCAGCTCGCTCCCGTCGAGGGAGAGGCTGGCGTCGAAGATCCCAGGGAAGTCGCTCGGGAAGGTGTGCACCGCGAGCTCGAGCCCCGTCGTGACGTCGAACACGTGGACCGTGTCCATGCTCGTGCAGAGCGCGGCCAGGTTGCCGTCGATGGCGAGCTGGCGGCCGATACCCTCGCCG
>JAQBVH010000713.1 GCA_027623615.1 Planctomycetota bacterium
ACAAGCGCACCGGAGCCCAGCGGCCGTCCTCCTCAAGGGGCACCTGCAGCGCGGACTCCGAGGGCGGCGCAGCGGAGGGCAGGAGCACCTGCACCTCGTGCAGGCCAGTCGCGTAGTCGAGGCGCGGCACGAGGCCGAGCAGACGCGCGGTGTGCTCGCCGGGCCGCACCTCCTCGCGCACGAGGTCGCCGAGCACGAACCCGTTGGCCAGGTCCCCACGTCCCTCGGCGTGGTCGGGCTCGTACACGACCACGCGGCCCTGTTCGAGGTCGTGGACGGAGGGATTGTGCACCTCGAGGCGTGTGCCTGGCAGGGCCGAGAGGCCTCCGACGACCATGCGCGCTGCGCCCTGGCGTAGGCCGTGCTCGCCGTCGACCGTGACCGCGGCGCCGATGCGAAACTCGGTCGCGGTGACCAGGTGCACGTAGAACAGGTTCGCGGGCAAGCGCGCGTCCTCGCGCGTCCCGGCCAGGTCGATGTGACCGATGTAGACGTCGCCGACGATGACGGGGAGGTCCTCGTGGAGCGCGGAGGGGTCCTCGACCCGGATCAGGATCCGGTCCAGGTCCCCGTCGGCGCGCTCGACGACCTCGGCCCGCATGCCGCGGATGCTGCGCTCGGAGAGGGCTCTGAGCAGCACCGGCGACTCGGGTTCGGCCATGCGCAGGACGGCGGCCTCGAGTCGAGCCTGCTCGGCGTTCTCCGCGGCGCGCAGGCCCTCGAACTCGCCCTCGGACGCCAGCATGGGCCGGGACTGGAGCCAGCCCAGGGGTCCGGCCAACTCGCCCATCGCCCGGGCTGGCAGGACGAGCCAATCGAGGCCACGCTCGATCGGTCCGATCGGCCGGACCGCGAGAACGGCCAAGGCGCCGGCGGCGACGAGTTGCAGCGTGCGGATGCGGGACGGACGCAAGGATTCGAACGCGGGCCGCCTCGCGCGGCCGGCGGGCGCGGGACGCCCCTCGCGTCCCTTTTTCCCCTCGTCACCCGCCCCCGCGCGGCGGTTTCCCCAGGCCCTCAGGGTAGGGAATCGGGGGGGGCGGAACCAGGCTCGGGATGCGCTCGGTTGCGCCGATTCGGAGCTGGACCTGGAATGGTCCCATGCTCGCGCGCCTGCTCACGCTCCTGGTCGTACTCCCCGCCGTGTTCGCCCAGGACGCACCTGAGAGGCTCGCCCAGGATTCGGGTGCCATCGAGCGCTTCGGGGCCCTGCCGATCCGCTTCAACGGGACGCTGACGACCTACGCGGAGTACGCACGCTCGCTCCTGTTGGCCTCCGGCTCGGGGACGGAGGCGGCCAGGCCCGACGGGTCGCCGCTGCACCCGACGGAGTGGCTGCTGCGCGTCCTGTCGACCCATCACGAGCGGCTGGAGGATCGCTACATCAGCGCGGACCTCGGGACCTCAGCCCGGTGGGTCCGCCCTACTCCTTCGGGTTCGTGAGATACCTTGCCGAACACCCGGAGGAGGACGATCCCGCCGCGCAGGCGTTCTTCCCGCGCGCGGACGTCGCGCGACAGATCGGCAACGCCTACGAGCCACAGGTGCTGGTCGGGGATTCTCGCGCCCTGGAGTACAGCCGCTTCCTCAACGAGACCCTGCTGACGGGGTTCCCGCAGGACTGCCCGCTGCCCGACAAGAAACGCTGGACGAACCTTCCGGAGGCCCGCCTGATGGATACGGGCGGGGCCTTCGCGCAGGGATTGAGCCGGTTGCTCCGGACCCACAAGGACGAAGGCACGTCCGAGACCTTCCTCGCCCACCTCGCGGAGTACGAGACCCTCGTCGAGCCCTGGCGCCAGCAAGGAGCGCCCCTACGTTTCGAGCCCATCCCTGGGTGGATCCAAACTGGCACCGCTGGCGCTCGGTGGGCCTGGTTCGGCGACAGTGGCGGCTGGGGCGTACGCGCCGCCAGCTTCAGGAAGCTCGAGCGTGCCGGGCAGGCCGGGGGGGGGCTCGTGCTGCACTGGGGCCCGACGAAGACGGACGCAGAGCTCTTCGCGACGTGGAGGCTCGAGGCCGGCAGCCTGCCGGAGTCGATCAGCGGAGCGCCGCTCCCGGAGACCACGTAGATCGAGGTCAACGGATCGACGGTGCAGGTCCTCGAGGTCGAGCACCCGGTCGGCACCACCCGACGAGGCGCAATGATCGGGATGGTCCTGCGGCGCGGAGACGCGACCGCGATCGTGACCTTCAACGGGGGTCGCGCCTTCCTGCGCCGGCATCGCGAGGAGCTGCTCGCCTTCCTGGCCTCGATCGAGCTCGACGCCGATGAGGAGCGCTTGGCGTCCTGGTTCCAGCGGGTGGAGCCCATCCCGCAGCCTGCGCCGCCCCCGCTCACGATCGCCGTGTTCCGGGGCAGTCGCTGGACCTGGGTACTCAACCTCTCGACGAACCCAGACATGGACGCTGGGGTCGAAGTGCTCAGCTTGCTGGATGACCTGCCTCACCTCGACTCGCCCCAGGACATGCGCACGATCACGCAACTGGAGGGCGGCTACGACGTCGCGTGGATGCCGGGCAACCGCTGGTCCCTGACCTACGTCGAGGACGGGGAGTGGCGCTCAGGCGGCAGGCTGCAGGCCTTCCGGCAGGTCCAGCCGGGCCGCGAGCGTGAGCTCGCGGTGCTGATCGCGCGCAGTGAGAGCGGCAACGTCACCGCTGAGGAGCTGACCAGGGAGGTCTTCCAGGTGGACGGCGTCGAAGTGCAGCTGTACAGCGCCGGCGAGTAGACCTCAGAGGTCCGCGCGCTGCCCTGCCCGAGTGCGCCTGCACCAAGTCCTGGATCGCTGGAGTGCCCAGCGCCCGGTGGATTCCGACGACCACGTCACGGACGCCGTCGCCGTCGAGGTCACCCACCACGGTGGAGGTCAGGTCGTGGAGCAGGTGATCGAACCGTGGGGGTCGGTGGCGACCCAGGCCTTGCCGCTGGCGTGGGCTAGCCACCAGCCGGGCACGGCTCCTCCCCAGCATGC
>JAQBVH010000714.1 GCA_027623615.1 Planctomycetota bacterium
GTCTCCGACCCTCGCCAGCGCCTTCCCGAACTCGACATTGGCGCGTGACGCGGAGGCGAGGACCTCTCCGGCGCGGACGAGCAAGACCTCGCCGCGCTTCCAATCGGCCAGGACATGCTGGCCGCCGTCGAGGAGGAGCGCCGGTCCGACGATGTTCCCAGGAGCGGTGGTGGAGACCGTCATTGCACGCCGGACCCCCTGCCGATGGGGAAGTTGTTGGGCGATTCGGAACACGACCGCCGGCTCCCAGATCGTTGCGGCGTCGCCCCCGGCCCCGGAAGGGAGGATGGCCCTCAGGGCGCGTTCGGGCTGATCGACGCCCGCGCCGAAGGAGTAGCGGATGACGAGGGTCTTCTCGCCCTGGAAGACCCTGGAGAGCTTCGACCAAGCCTCTTCGTCGATTCCGGAGGCACCGCGTCCGACGTAGCCCACTTGGACGAGCCGCTGCGTGGAAGGCCCCATCTCGACGGTTGTCTGCAAGTTGCCGCGCCCTTCGACCTCGACGCCGCCGACGCCTGCGTGAGAGAGGTGGAGGAGCTGTAGGTGCTCGGCCGCCGACGGAAGGCGGATGAAGACCGTGACTGACCCGGGCCGCTCGCGATCAACCTGCTCATACGCGGTGTGAGTGACGGTGAGCCCGCCGGAAGCAGTCTTGCTGGGTGGCCCGCTCCAGATCCTCGGTGCGGCGTTGACCGCCACGATTCGCTCGACTCGATGGTCGCGGTGCGAGCCGATCACCACGTCACGCCAACCCGGGTAGGATGGTTGAACGACGTCGATCGCCGTGTAGCGATCCACGGTCTGTTCGAACTCGATGACCTCATCGCGTCCCGACCAGTGAATCCTCAGGGTGTGCTTCCCGAGGGTCACGGGTAGCTGGGTCGTCGGGCGGTCGAGCACGGTCGGCTCCTCCTCGTCGTCGAGGTAGACCTCTGGTCGCAGGTGGTGGTCCGGCGTCGAGATCACCAGGACTCCCCAGTCCTCGCCGGGCACGGGTGGATCCATGGCTCGCAGCTCGACTGGGAACCCGCCGAGGTCGACGGAGTGAGTCTGGCGCGCGACCCTGAACGACCCCTCCAGCGCGAAGAGATCACCGGACTGGGTCGCGCTCCGGAGCGTGAACCGATGCACCCCTCTCGCGAGCGACAGGGTGTCACCGCTGCCGAGCTCGAGTCGTGTTCCGTCGATCTCGACCACGACCTGCTCGCCGGTGTAGTACAGGTCCACAGCCACCGGGCCCCAGAGCCAGAACCCTATCCAGCCCAACAGGAGCATCGCCAGCAAGGCCGAGACCGGTCTCCGCACGCGCCACAGGGCCTCGCCGACGCGGTTCGCGACCACGGCGACCCGTGGCCGGGCGCCGATCGGTAGGGGTCGTCCGTCCGCCGCAGCCCGCAGGTCGCTGAGCAGGGATGCCGCGTCTCGATAGCGGTGCCGCTGCTCCGGCTCCAGGCAGCGGGAGATCACTCCTCGAAGTCGGACGGGGGCTGCGGACAGGACGCCCTGCGGGAAGCGGTGCTGTCCGCTTGCGATCCTCGCCAGTGCGCCGATTCCTCCGTGGAGGTCGAGCGGCCGACCAACCGAGACCTCGAGGAGGATCAACCCCAGCGAGTAGAGGTCGGAGCGCGGGTCGACGGGCTCGCCGCGCAGCTGCTCGGGCGCCATGTAGAGGGGGGTTCCGATCGGGACGCCGGTCCTCGAGATCGCGAACGCCGCCCCCTCGACCTGCGCGAGGCCGAAGTCGATGACGCGAACGCGTCCAGCCGTGTCGATCAGCACGTTGCCGGGCTTGAGATCACGGTGGACCACGCCCTGTTCGTGTGCTGCGCAGAGCGCCTCCGCGATCTGGATTGCGAGATCGATCGGGTCCAACACGGCGCTCTCGCCGATGGGGGCTGCGTCCTCGACGAGCTCGGTGGCGATCCAGGTGTATCCTCGTTCCTGGCCGCTCGCCAGAACCCCGACGATCCCCGGGTGCAGAAGGCGGGAGGCGACCTCGACCTCTCGCTTCAAGGACTGTCGCGCAGCGGGGCCAACGGTCGTGAGCGGGTTGAGCACCTTGACTGCCACCCGCCGCCCGGCCTCGTCAAGGGCCACGAAGACGATGCCACTCGCTCCCTTCCCCAGGACGGACAGCAGCTCGAAGCCAGCGAACCGATCGCCGGCCCCGAGGGCTACCAGGGGCGGGGGGTCCAAGGCCTCGGCCAGCTCGACGGCAGCTCGCAGCTGATCGAGATCGTCCTCGGTGAGGTTTTGCAGCTCCGCGAACCGCTCCGGGGTCAGCTGTGGATCAGCGTCCCGGGCCCGCTCCCAGTCGTCCCAGAGCTCATCGGCCTTCTTGCTCGTCATCCGTTCCTCTCCGAAGTCGCCCCAGACTCCGCTGAAAGATCACCCTTGCATGGCCTTCGCTGTTCAGGCCCAGGCGTGAGGCGATCTCGGAGAACGGCAGCCCCTCGAGGACCCGCAGCTCGACCAGATTGCGGTCACGTGGCGGGAGAACGCGCAGGCGCGCCCGCGCGCAACGAGTTCCCTCGGCTTCTTCGACGAGCGAGGAAGGAGACTTCCCCTGGCCCGGCAGGTCACCCTCGAAGCTGACCAGCTTCCTGCGCCGGGACTCGGAGATCACCAGGTTGCGCAGCACCCGCAAGAACCAGGCGCGGCGGAGTCCGCGGTCCTCGAAGTTCATTCCCGACCGCACTGCGCGTAGCTGGGCTTCTTGAACGGCGTCACTGGTCGACAGGCGGTCCTTGACCCGTCCGCTGAGGAGTCGGCGCGCCTGACGACCTAGCCAGGTTGTCTCCAGGTGGTTGGAGTCCACATTGGACACCCTACGCGGCGTCCCCGGGACAGGCTATTCGTGGGGCGCCTCAGTCCCCCCAGGGCGCGAGCTTGTCGAGGAGGGCGATGAGGTCGACCCCCTCCGCGAGCGCCGCGCTCGGTCGGTCGGCGCCGAGGAGCTCTCTCAGGAGGCCC
>JAQBVH010000715.1 GCA_027623615.1 Planctomycetota bacterium
GGGCCCCGCTCACCTCGGTGAGCGGGGCCCGCTGCTTGGTGCTGGCCGCCCTCAGGCTGGATCGCGCTGGCGGAGCCTGGTGCTCAGCCCGTGTTGCGCAGCCCGCGTGAGATCCCGCGCACGGTCTGAACGAGCACGCGCTCGAGCTCCGGGTCTTCCCGCCCACCTTCGCGCCAGCGCGCGAGCAGCTCGACCTGCAGGAAGCTGATCGGGTCCACGTAGGGGTTGCGCAGGCGGATGGAGCGAGCGAGGGTCGGGTCGCGCTCGAGCAGCTCGTGCGCCTCGCGCAGCTCGAGGATGGCCGCGACCGTGAGCTGGTGTTCCTCGAAGAGCTCGGCGAAGAGGCGCGTGCCCGCGTCCCCGGCCAGCCCCGCGTAGCGCGCGGCGATGTCCAGGTCGCTCTTGGCGAGGACCATCTCCACATCGTCGAGCAGCGTCGACAGGAACGGCCAGCGTCGCGACGCGTCACGCACGGCGCCGAGACCATGCGTGCTGATCGCCGCGGCGAGCCCGGTACCGACCCCGAACCAGCCCGGCAGGATCGCGCGGCACTGGGTCCAGGCGAAGACCCACGGGATCGCGCGCAGGTCCTGGACCCCGCGCATGGCGCGTCGGCGCGTCGGGCGCGAGCCGATGTTGAGGCGCTCGATCACGTCGATGGGGGTCATGCCCTGGAACAGGGCTGGGAAGTCCCGCTCGTCGTGGACGAGGGCGCGGTAGCGGGCGCGGCTCGCCTCGGCCAGCGCGCCTGAGATCGCACGGTCGCTCTCGCTCGGGCGGTACGCATGCAGGTCCCGCTCGGGCGTTCGCTCGAAGAGCGCGCCGAGGGCGACCTCGAGCGTGCGCGTCGCGATCCCGCGCAACCCGTACTTGCCGCCGATGATCTCGCCCTGCTCGGTCGTGCGCGAGCGTCCTCGAATCGAGCCGCCGGGAGCGGCCAGGATCCCCGCCCGCGTCTTCGAGCCTCCTCGACTGATCGACCCGCCGCGGCCGTGGAAGAAGGTGATGTCGCCCACACCGTCGCTGAGCTGCCACTGCGCCTCGTCCAGGGCCGAGCGCGAGGCCACGATTCCGCCGTCCTTGTTGCTGTCCGAGTACCCGAGCATGACCATCTGGTCCGAGCGCTGGTCCAGGTGCGTGCGGTAGATCGGGTTCTGGAGCAGGCGGCTGGTGACGGTGGATGCCTGATCGAGGTCCCGCACGGTCTCGAACAGCGGGCTGATGTCCAAGGGGACCTGACCCGCAGCATCGACGCAGCCCGCCGCCCGCGCCAGGAGCAGCACGCCGAGCGCGTCGTCTGCGCCCTGGGCCATCGAGATGATGTAGGGGCCGAGGGCCTGGGGCCCGAACTCCTGGAGGGCTCCGTGCAGGGCGCGGAAGACCTCGAGGGTTCGCTGCGCCTCCCCGTCGAGGGGTCCATGGGGAGGCGGTCCATGCGTGAGGGCGGCGCTGAGGAGGCGCTCGCGCTCCTCCCGCGAGCGCTCGGGGAACTCGGGGTCCCCGAGCAGCTGCCCGACCGCGCGCCGGTGCACCTCCGCATCCTGGCGCACGTCCAGCGCGGCCAGGTGGAAGCCAAAGGTCTCGACGCGCCACCGGACGCGCCGCACGAGCGCCCAGCCCGTGTGCCGTCCCTCGTGGGCGCTGAGGCTGTCCGCGATCAGGGTCAGGTCGTCCTGGAACCCCTGCGGCGGCCCATAGCCCCCCTCGCCGGCGACCGCCGTGGCTTCGAGGCGGTGGGTGATCAGCCACAACAGCCGGCGGTAAGGCATCTCCCGGTAGCGACCCGGGATGGCGGCGTCCGCGGCCGGGAAGCGCGCGGCGTAGTCCTCGATCCGCCCGGTGACCTGCGCGGACACGCTGACCCGGCTCGACGATTGGCTGAGGTGTTCGTGGAGCTCGCGCAGGTCCTCCCGGTAGCGCCGCAGGGCGAGCTCTCGGTGTCGGGCCAGGGTCTCCCGGATCGTGTCGGCGCCCACGTTCGGGTTGCCGTCCATGTCGCCGCCGACCCAGGAGGCGAACTTGACCAGTGGGCGTGTGACCTCGATGGGCTCCCCGAACACATCGCTGAAGGTGCGCTCGACCTCCTCGTAGAGGGCGGGGACGACCCGGTAGAGCACGTCGGAGAGGTAGAAGAGCACGTGCTCGACCTCCTCGGCGACGGTCGGCTTGCCCGGGAGCTGCTCCTCGGTCTGCCAGGCGGAGGCGATCTCCAGGGCGATCTTCTCGTGGAGGGTCGCGAGGGTGACGGGCTCGAGCTGGTCCTTGGGGAAGCGCGCGACCAGGGCACGGGCCAGGCGCTGCTCCTTCTTGAGCAGGGTGCGCCGCACCGCCTCGGTGGGGTGGGCGGTGAACACCGGCTCGAAGCGCACCCACTCCAGGGCGCGGCGCGCCTCCGCGGCCGTGGCGCCGGCGTCGCGCAGGGCCTCCGCCGCCGCTCGTAGGCTGCCTGCCTGGGTCTCGCCTTCGCGCAGGTAGTCGATGCGCCGCCGCAGCCGGTGGACCTGCTCGGCGGTGTTCACGACGCCGAAGTAGGCGCTGAAGGCGCGCACGAGGGCGTGGGCCTCGTCCGTACCGAGGGCACGCAGGCGACCCGCGAGCCGGTCGCCTGCCTCGACGTCGCCCCCGCGCCGGGCGATGGCATCGCGGCGCGACGCCTCCACTCGGTCGAAGGTCCCGGCCGGCGCCAGCTCGCGGAGGAGGTCGCCGAGCATGGCTCCCAGCCAACTGACGTCCTCACGCAGGGGCTGGTCCTTGGGCGGGGAGGGATCAGGTCCGCTCACGGGCTGACGGTGACGCCTGGAGGTCGGCGGCGCAACCGGGAGGAGCCAATGAATGCGCGCCGCGCCCGGCCAGGGCGCGGCGCTCGCAGTCAGAAGGCGCCCGGTCCTTTTGGGTCGAGTGGCAGGCCCAGCTACCTCCAGTTGTCGCCCAGAGGCGGAGGTCGTCCGACGGACGATCGCGTACGGCGGG
>JAQBVH010000716.1 GCA_027623615.1 Planctomycetota bacterium
CGGAGAGATAGACCCGGTCCCCGACCGCCAGCAGCGACGCGCACACCTCGTCGGTCACCCGCTCGCGCCAGCGCTGCTCGCCGGTCGCGAGGTCGATGCAGGAGACGATGCCCCCGTCGGTCACCTGGAACACCAGGTCGCCGACGATCACGCCGGTGGCCATGGTCGCGATCGCCTTGTCCACGCTCCAGGCGAGGTGGGACTCGGTCACGTCCCCCGCGCCGCCGAGGCGCACGGCCCACAGCTCGGCGCGCATGAAGCCGGTGTTCACGAGCGCGAGGTCTCCGGACACGAGCGGCCGAGCGGACATCGAGAAGCCCTTGTGGCGCACCTGCCACAGCTCCTTGCCGTCCGCGGCGTCATAGCCGTAGGTGGCCTGGGCGCCCGTGCTGATGATGACGGTGCGCTCCGCTCCGCGTACGGGCACCGGGGTGCCGTAGGCCTTGCGCAGGTCGTCCGCGACGCCGGTGAAGTCGTAGCTGCGCTCCTGGCGCCAGACCGTCTCGCCGGTCTCGGCGTCGAGGGAGACGACGTACTGCACGTCGCCGCCGTCGTAGTGGATGATCAGGCGTCCGTCGAGGAGCAGCGGCGAGGAGCCCGGCCCCATCATGTGGTCACAGACCAGGTCCGTACGCTCCCAAAGCAGCTCGTGGCTCTGCGCATCCAGGCACGCGATGCCGACGCTGCCGAAGAAGACGAAGACGCGCTCGCCATCGAGCACGCACGAGGGTGACGCATAGCTGTTCAGGTCGTTGCGGTGCTCCGGCTCCTCGACCTCGAACAGCACGCGGTCGAGGAGCACCTTGCCCGTCGCGAGCGAGAGCGCCAGCACCGCCCGCTCGTGCCCCTCCGGGTCGGCGGTCGTCAGCCACACCGTGTCGTCGTCCACGACCGGCGAGGACCACCCGCGGCCCCGGATCTCGGTCTTCCAGGCGACGTTCTCCGCCTCGCTCCAGGTGAGGGGCACCCGCGCGCCCTCGGGCGCGTGACCGTCCCAAGCAGGGCCACGGTAGTCGGGCCACAGTACGACGGGTTCGTCGTCCTGCCCGGGGACAGCGGGGGTGGACGCCAGACAGAGGCACAGACTGAGGGGTGAGATCCAAAGTGCATTCATGATCTCCAGCTTACACGGACACGACCGCTCCTCGCGCGCCAGACAGCTACACTCCGCCGCGTGATTGCTTGCTTGCTCCTCGCCGCCTTGAGCGGCCCCTTCGACGACTGGCCCCGCTTCCGTGGACCCCAAGGCAGCGGTCACGGGGAGGTCGAGCTGCCCGCTCCCTTCTCCCTGGCTGCGCCGCTCTGGGAGGTCAGCCTGCACGGGGACGGACACTCCTCGCCGGTGGTCTCTGACGGCACGCTGGTGGTGACCTGGGTCGAGGAGACCGACCGCCCGCGGCGCTCGATCGCCGCGTACCACGTGAAGGACGGTGAGCCGCGCTGGCAGCGCACGCTCCCCTTCGAGCGCCACGGCCAGCACACGCTCAACTCCTTCGCCTCGTCGACGCCCGCCGTCGGTGGCGGACGCGCGTTCGTGCTGTGGACGTCGGGCGGCCGGCTCGAGGCACGCGCCTACACCCTGGACGAGGGCGAACCCCTCTGGCAGCGCGACCTCGGTCCGTTCCAGGCCCAGCACGGCAGCGCGGTCTCGCCGGTCCTGGTCGGCGAGGTGCTCCTGGTTGGCAACGAGCACGAGGGCGAGGAGAGCTTCCTCGCCGGCCTCGACGCGAAGACGGGGGAGGACGTCTGGCGCATCGCGCGCGTCAGCTCGGAGCGGCGCGGGTCCTACGCGACGCCGGTCGTGTACGACGGCCCCGGCGGCAAGCCCGTGGCCATCTTCTCGAGCACGGGCCATGGTCTCACCGGCGTCGACCCTGCCCAGGGCAAGATCGTCTGGAACTACGACCCCGGGTTCGACCAGCGCTGCGTCGGATCGCCGGTCGTGGCAGGCGGCGTCGTCTTCCAGGCAGCCGGCTCGGGTGGCGGCGGCAAGGAGTACGTCGCCCTGCGTCTGCCGACCGAGCAGGACGCCCAGCCGGAGGTCGCGTGGACGACGCGCCTCAAGGGCCTGCCCTACGTGCCGACGCCGATCGCGGTCGGCGAGCACCTGTTCCTCTTCGGCGACGGCGGCATCGCGACCTGCCTGGTGGCCTCCAGCGGCGTCGTGCGTTGGCAGGAGCGCCTCGACGGCGGCGTCTACGCCTCCCCGATCCTCGCGGGCGACACGTTGATCGTGATCACGACCGACGGGGTCCTGCACCGACTGCGCGCAGCGACGACCTTCGAGGTGCTGGGCACGACCCCGCTCGGGGAGCGCTGCCAGGCCACGCCGGCGATCGCGGACCGCAAGCTGCTCCTGCGCTTCGGCCGACGTCTGGTGGCGATCGGCGCGACCAAGCAGAACGACTGATCAGCGCGCGTCGCGGCTCCCGATCGCGAACAGGTGCTTGCGCCCGCGCAGGTAGAGCACGCCGCCGCAGATCGCGGGGGTCGCGAGGCAGTTCTCCCCCAGCTCGCTGCGGCCCAGGACCTCGAACTCGCGGCCGTGCTTGATGCACAGGACGCCGCCGTCCTCGCCGACCCACCAGATGCGGTCCCCGGCCGAGACCGCGGAGGAGGTGAAGCCCGTCTTGCCGTCGCCGAGGCGCTCCCGGTAGACCTGCTCGCCGGTCTTCGCGTCGAAGACGCCCAGGACGCCCGCGTCGCTGCAGGCGTAGACCAGGTCGCCCTTCACGAGGGGCGTCTGCATGTAGACGCCCATGCGGGCCTGGTTCCAGACCAGGTCCTCCTCGGTGAGCGCTCCCTTGGCGTCGAGGGGCACCGCGCGCAGGGGGCGGCTCGGGCCGTGGGCGCTGGTCAGGTAGATCATCCCGTGCGCGACCACCGGCGTCGGGACGGGCACGTCGCCGCCACCCGCGAGGCTCCAGAGCTCTGCACCCGTCGCGAGGTCGTAGCCGCCGATGTGCTTG
>JAQBVH010000717.1 GCA_027623615.1 Planctomycetota bacterium
CGCCGCCTGCTCGAGGGCGCTCGCGCGCTCCTCGGCCTGCCGCGCTGCTTCGGCGCGCTGCGCGTCGTCGCTGGCTTCGGCCAGCTCCTGTGCGGATTGCTCCAGGGCTGCGCTGGTCTTCTTGGCGGCCTCGTCGCCGGAGGTGCGCGCCGCGCGGCCCTCACGCTCGGCGGCCTGCTCCAGCTTCGCCTGGGCGCTCTCGGCGGACTCGGCGCCCTCGCGAGCCTCCTGAGCTGCCCCACGCAGCTCCCGGGCGGCGCGGTCGAGGCGCTCTGCCTGGGCCTCCGACTGGCGCGCAGCCTCGAGGGGCTCGCGCGCCTCCGCGAGGGAGTCCGCGCCCTCGGGCGACCACGCCTCGAACACCTCACTCGAGATGTTCTGCTCCTGGATCATCTGATCGAGCCGAGCCTTGAGCTGCTCGAGGTCCATCAGCCCGCTCTGGCGCGCGCCCGACTCGTTCTGCTCGAGCAGCTCACGCTGCTGGCTGATCGCCTGCTCGATCGCTTGCTGCAGCGCCTTCTGCGCCGGGTTGGCAGAGTCCTCGCGCAGCTGTTCGGTCTCCTCGCGCAGCTTCTGCTCCTCGTCCGCCAGGTCTCCCAGGGCCGCCTTGATCTCGCGCAGCTCCTCCAGGTCCTGCTCGATGTTCTCGAGGCTCTGGCGGTCCATCAGGATCTCGAGCAAGCGCGCGAGGTTCTCGATGATCTGTTCCTGGTGATCCAGGGCCGTGTTCGTGCGACCCTCGCGGATGTCCTCGCGAGCGGCGTCCATGAGCTCGTCGACCGTCTTGCCGCTCTTCTCGGGACGCTCCTTGAGGTGCTCGAGGCCATCGCGCAGGAGCTTCGCGGCGTGCACGCGACCCTCGGCATCGAGCTTGCCGGCCAGGCTCGTCATCGTGTCCTTGAGCCTGCGCAGCTGGCGGCGCTGGAAGGCCTGGTCGTCGGCGAGGGACGCCTCCTGGCGTGAGGTGTCGTCGTCCTGCGTCAGCGCCAGCGGCGTGAGCGCCGCGAACGACATCACGGCGGCCAGGCAGGAGGTGCCCAGGGTGCGGGAACGAAGGATGTTCATGGTCTTGCTCACTTGCCGTCCTCGGCGATCTGCTTGGTGCGCTGAATGAGCAGCTTCTGCCGTTCGATGATGTCACGGGTCAGCGTGAGCACCGATTGGAAGTTGTCCCACTCCCCAAGTTTCACACGCAGCTCGTCCAGGGTGATCCGCGCCTGCGCCTGTGCTGCAACGGCGAGCGCGAGCTCGACCCTGGCGTCCGCAGGGCTCTGTGCTTCCGCGGCCCGGGTCAGGGCGTCGGCGGCGTCGTTCAGGTGGGTCTCGGAGACCGCGAGTCCCAGGCCGACGATCTCGACCAGGGTGCCCGCCAGGTCCGCCTGCCCGAGTTGGCCCGAGGCATGGGCGCCCGAGAGCCGGATCCAGGGGGCCGCGTGGAAGCTGCGGTCGTTCTCCAGCGCCAGCTCGCGATCGAGGAAACCCAGGAGGGCCGCCCCGCGCGGATCGAGCCGGCTGTAGAGCATGCCCTCAGCCAGGAACGCCAGGTCCCGGGCCAAAGCCCGGGCGTCGCCCTGCACGCGCCGCAGCCCGTGCAGCATCGGAGACAGGTCGCCGTAGCCCTCGTCGGGCTCCTCGCCGGCGCCCGCGCTGAGCAGGTCCCGGTGCAGGGTCTCGCGCTCCTGGGCCAGCTCGTAGACCCGGCGCGCGCTCTCGCCGGCGCGGGCGAGCTGTTCCTGCAGGTTGCGCAGGTACTCCTCGCCGCTGACGACGCGCACGCGCACGGGGGCGGACGGTGTCTGGTTCGGGGCGGGCTCACGAACGTCGTCGGCGAGCACCTGGAGATAGACCTGCAGGCCCTCGGTGACCGGCGCGCCGCCGCCCAGCGCGTCGACCTCGAGCATGGCCACCGCCATCTCCTGGACGCGTGCCGAGGAGTACGCGCTCTCGGTGTCCGTGATCGGCTGCCGATCCAGCTCCCCGCTGGACACGGCCTCGTCGGGGCTGGTCACGAGGCGCACGTCCCAGGCCAGGCAGGCGACGCCGAAGTCGTCCTCGACCCGCACGCGCAGGGGCAGCGCGCCGCCGAGCACCACGTCCAAATCCGCGCGACCCGGCGCGAGCAAGAGCACCTCGGGGCGCCGGTCCTCGACCACGGTCAGGGCGAACAGACCCGGGTCGGGGTTCGGCAGCCCCGTGTCGTCGGTCAGCTCGAAGCTGACGCGCATGGACAGCTCCGCCTCCAGCTCGAAGCCGAGCCCCGGCCGCGCTGCGCCGCCCGGTGAGGTGGGGGGGAAGTCGAGCGGGGTCAGCTCGCTGCGCGTGTCGCCCGGGAACAGGTGGGCGAAGCCGCTGGCCTCGGGCGGATCCGGCAGCAGGTGCACGGTGACCTGGGAACCCTGCAACACCTCGACATCCGGAGCGTGGGTCACGAAGGGTTCGAGGCCGCTGTAGGTCGGAGGAGTCACGCTCCAGGCGACGCCGCCCACGTCGGGCGGCTGGAGCACGATCACCTGCACGGTCTGCAGGCGTCGGTCGTCATCGCCGCCGGTGATCTGGAAGGAGGTGTCCTCCTGGACCGACCGCAGGAGGGTGCGGAACAGGCCGGAGCTGCCGCCGCCCTGGATCGAGACCTCGGGTCCGTCCGCGAAGTGCACGGTCACCCTGCGCGGGATCTTGCCTTCGGCGCGCACGAGGACCGGGATGTCGCTGCCGCGCGCGGCGCGCACGAGGAGCAGGTCGTCCTGCTCCTCGACCTGGACCCCGTCGCCGGCGGCGGAGACCTCGAGCGTCAGGTACGTGAGCTGGGGCCAGCGCGCGCTGCCGCCGATCAAGCGTTCGAGGAAGATCGCCGCCAGCGCCGGCTGGGCCATGGCCAGGCCGGCGAGGGTGACGCTCAGCAGCGTGCCCGCGAGGGCGCGCTTGCGGGGACCACGGGGGTCGAGGGCCACGCGAGGGTCGAGGTTCGCGG
>JAQBVH010000718.1 GCA_027623615.1 Planctomycetota bacterium
CAGCGGCGCGGCGTGGCAGAGCATCCGCACCGCGGGTTCGAGACCGTCACCATCCTCTGGGAAGGCGGGGTCGATCATCGTGACTCGGGTGGTGCCTCCGGGTCGATCGGCCCTGGCGACGTGCAGTGGATGACCGCTGGGTCGGGCGTCGTCCACGAGGAGTTTCATTCGCGCACGTTCGCCGAGCAGGGCGGGACCTTCCACGGGGTCCAGCTCTGGGTGAACCTGCCAGCCAAGGACAAGCTGACCGCGCCGCGCTATCAGGACCTGCGCGCCGCGGAAATTCCGATCGTCTCCCTCCCGGGTGGCGCGACGGCGCGGGTGATCGCGGGCGAGCTCGCTGGCGAGCATGGACCCGGCCAGACCTTCACGCCGATAAACCTCTGGGACGTGACGCTCCCGGCGGGGGCTCGAGCGGAGCTCGAGGTTCCCGCCGACCACGCGACCTTGGTCGCGCTGCTCGAGGGCACGGCGACCATCGCCGACGGCGGGCAGGCCGATGGGCCGCGGCTCTTCGTGCTGAACCCGGGCGGCGAGCGCCTGACCCTCGCGGCGCAGGGGGACGTGCGCCTGCTCGTCATGACCGGCGAACCCCTGGGCGAACCGGTCGCGGCCCACGGACCGTTCGTGATGAACACCCGCGAGGAGATCGTCCAGGCGGTCCAGGACTTTCAGACCGGCAAGCTGGGGCGCCTGTCCTGAAACAAGGGCGAGCCCCGGCGCGAGAGGCGCCGGGGCTCGGTGGTTCTTGGGCGGACCGGTCTCAGGCGAGCTTCTCGATGTCGCCGAGCGGTGTCCACTTCTCGACGTCGAGGGCGGAGAACTTGTAGTCGCGCTCCTTCACGTCGACGCCGTAGGTCGCGGTCTCGCGGATCCAGTGGGTGGGGTCCTCGCCGTCCTTCTCCCAGATGTCGACGTCGTGCATCAGCACCTCGAAGCCGTTCGACTCGTCGAAGCGACCGATGACGACCATCCCGGTCTTGCACTCGACGACCAGGTTGATCCCGTGCGACGCGTTCATGATGTTCTCGCTCATGGCGGCGGGATTCTAACGGCGTCCGGGCAGGGGGGGCGGGGAGGAACGACGTGTTCGGGGTAGACCGGATGCAGTTTGGGCACGAGACCGCCACTCCCAGGGGCTCCAACTGCCCCCCGAGGTCCCCCAACTCCTAAACTGCGCGCCCATGAACGAGGTCAAGAGCATCTGGCACAACGGTCGCCTCGTCCCCTGGGCGGAGGCGCAGGTCCACGTCCTGACCCACGGACTGCACTACGGTTCTGGCGCCTTCGAGGGCATCCGCGCCTACGAGAGCCCGGGCGGCACGCGCGTGCTCGGCCTCGACCTGCACGTCGATCGACTGGTCGCCTCCTGCCGGGCCCTGCGCTTCGACCTGCCGTGGTCCGCGGTCGAAGTGCGCCAGGGCATCTTCGACGTGATCAAGGACAACGAGCTGGGCGGCTGCTACATCCGCCCGCTGGTCTACGTCGGCTACGGCAAGCTGGGCATCGACCCGCGCGACAACCCGATCGAGATGGCGATCGCCGCCTATCCCTGGGGCGCGTACCACGGGAACGGGCTGACCGAGGGTGTCGACGTGGGCATCTCGTCGTGGCGGCGCATGGCGCCGGACACCCATCAGGCGATGGTCAAGGCGACGGGCAACTACGTGAACTCGATGATGGCCATCCTCGAGGCGCGCCGCCACGGCTACGCCGAGGGGCTGATGCTCGACCACGACGGCTACGTGTGCGAGGGCAGCGGCGAGAACCTGTTCGTGATCAAGGACGGGGACTTGATCACCCCCCCGGTCGGCGCGTCGATCCTGGCGGGGATCACGCGCGGGTTCGTCCTCGAGCTCGCGCAGGACCTGGGCCTGGGGGTGCGCGAGGGACGCCTCGCGCGTGAGATGCTGGTGTTCGCCGACGAGGTCTTCATGACGGGGACCGCCGCCGAGATTACGCCCGTGCGCAGCGTCGACCGTCAACCGGTCGGCGCCGGGGAACCCGGGCCGCTCACGCGCCGCTTGCAGGAGGAGTTCTTCGGGATCCTCAGCGGCGAGAAGGACGACCGCCACGGCTGGATGACTCCGGTCGACTGACACCATGAGCCTCACCCGTGACGAAGCCTGGTCCTTGCTCTGCGAGTGGACCGAGACCGACTCCCTGCGCAAGCACGCCCGCGCCGTCGAGGTGGTGATGCGCGCCGCTGCCCACCAGTACGGCGCCGGCGACGGCGACGTCGAGCAGTGGGGCATGGCCGGCATGCTGCACGACGCGGACTACGAGAAGTGGCCCGAGGAGCACCCACACAAGATCGTGGCCTGGCTGCGCGAGCGCGAGGAGGAGCCGATGGCGCACGCGATCTCGGCGCACTACACCCAGTGGGGCGTGCCCTACGACAGCCAGCTCGACAAGGCGCTGCTCGCCTGCGACGAGCTGACCGGCTTCGTCGGTGCCTGCTGCCTCGTGCGGCCCGGCGGAGTCACGACCCTCGCGCCCAAGAGCGTGAAGAAGAAGCTCAAGGACAAGGGCTTCGCCGCCAAGGTCGAGCGCACGGAGGTGACTGCAGGTGCCGAGCTGCTCGGCGTCGACCTGACCGAGCACATCCAGTTCGTGATCGACGCGTTGAAGCCCCATGGCGAGGAGCTGGGCCTCCTCGGCGCCTGATGGGCTGCGACGGCAACACGCCCGCCCTCTCCGAGGCCGACGCCGCCGCTCACGCGAGCGACCTCGACGGCTGGACCCTCGACTACCCCAAGCTGCGCCGCGTCGACACCCTCCCCAACTTCCGCAAGGCCCTCGCGTGGATCAACCGCGTCGGCATGCTCGCCGAGGAACACGACCACCACCCCGACTTCCACCTGACGGGCTGGAACCGGGTCGAGCTGGTGCTCTGGACCCACGCGATCAACGGCATCTCGCTGGCGGACGTAGAGATGGCCCGCCGCATCAGAGCCCTGGCGTAA
>JAQBVH010000719.1 GCA_027623615.1 Planctomycetota bacterium
GTGGTCTTTCCCATGCCGCGCTGAGTCGGACTGCCCTCGGACCTGTGTGCGGGCGAAGTACCCGTGACGCGACCTCTCCGAACCCACGGTGTCCGACCCATGACCCGATCCCTCGCGCTGCTCGTCACCCTCGTTCCGCTCGCCCACGCCAAGGCCCAGGAGGGCCAGGCCGCGCGGCCGGCCGAGGGGGTGACGCTCCTGGAAGGCTTCGAGGCCGAGCTGCTCTACAAGGTTCCGCGGGACCAGGAGGGTTCCTGGGTGTCGATCGCCACCGGGCCCGACGGCGTGCTCTTTGCGAGCGACCAGGGGGCCAAGGGCATCTACCGCATCCGCCCGGCCGCGCTCGGGGACCCGGACGGCAGGACGACCGCCGAGAAGATCGGCGTCAGCGTCAGCGGCGCGCAGGGCCTGCTCTGGGCCTTCGACTCGCTCTACGCGAACGTGAACGGTCAGGGCGTCTGGCGCATCCGCGACACGGACGGCGACGGCGAGCTCGACGACGCGCAGAACATCATCAAGCTCGGCCAGGGCGGCGAGCACGGGCCCCACGCGGTGCTCCCCACGCAGGACGGTGAGGGCCTCTACTTCCTCGGCGGCAACCACACCGACCCGCCCAAGTACGACGGCTCCCAGGCGCCGGACAACTGGGGCGAGGACCTGCTCCTGCCGAGGCTGTGGGATGCGCGCGGCCACGCCCGCGGCAAGCTCGCCCCTGGCGGTTGGATCGCGCGCTGCGAGCCGGACGGCTCGAACATCCAGATCCTGAGCAACGGGTACCGCAACCAGTACGACATCGCCCTCAACCCGGCCGGTGAGATGTTCACCTACGACGCGGACATGGAGTGGGATCACGGCACCCCGTGGTACCGCCCGACGCGCGTCTGCCATGTGACCAGCGGCAGCGAGTTCGGCTGGCGCAGCGGCACCGGCAAGTGGCCGGCCTACTTCGAGGACTCGCTCCCGCCGGTGGTGGACATCGGCCCGGGCTCCCCGGTCGGCATCGTGTTCGGGGACGGCGCGAAGTTCCCCGCCCGCTACCAGCGCGCGCTCTTCATCCTCGACTGGACCTTCGGGACGATCTACGCGGTCCACCTGACGCCGGACGGCGCGAGCTACACGGGGGTCAAGGAGGACTTCGCCTGGGGCAAGCCCCTCGCGGTGACCGACGCGATCGTCGGCGCAGACGGCGCCCTCTACTTCGCGGTCGGCGGGCGCGGCTCCCAGTCGGAGCTGTACCGCATCCACTACAGCGGCGCGGACTCGACCGCGCCGGCGCCGGCCGTGGCGGCGGACGCTGGGTCCCGTGCGCGGAGCCTGCGCCGTTCCCTCGAGGCCTTCCACGGCCACGAGGATCCGGCCGCGGTCGAGGCAGCCTGGCAGCACCTGGCCAGCCAGGACCGCTTCGTGCGCTTCGCGGCGCGCATCGCGATCGAGAACCAGCCCGTCGGGACCTGGCGCGAGCGGGCCCTGGCGGAACGCGACCCGCAGGCGTCGGTGATGGCGCTGATCGCGCTGGCGCGCCAGGGCGAGGCTGGCGACCTGGCCGGCGTCGTGCGTTCCCTGAACCGCCTCGAGCTCGACGTACTCACCCGCGGCCAGCAACTCGGCGCCCTGCGCGCCTACGCCCTGGCCTTCGTGCGCCTGGGCGCTCCCGCAGAGGGCATGCGCGCCGACGTGCTGGCGCAACTCGATCACCTGCTCCCGAGCGGCTCCCAGGACGTCGACGCCGAGCTCGTACGGGTCTTGACCTACCTCGGCTCGGCGACGGTCGTGCCCAAGACGATTGCCCTGATCGAGGGTCGCCCCGACCCGGTGCTGCCCGAGTGGGCCGAGCTGATCCAGCGCAACGACGGCTACGGCGGCCCGATCGCCGCGATGCTGGCCAACATGCCGCCCACGCGGTCGATCTACCTCGCGTTCCTGCTGCGCAACGCAACCGAGGGCTGGACGATGCCCCTGCGGCGCAGCTACTTCCGCTTCTTCGTCGAGGCCTCGCAGCACCCCGGCGGGATGAGCTACGGCGGCTTCCTGACGAACATGCGCGGGGACGCCGAGGCCAGGTTGAGCGCGGCGGAGCAGCGCTCGCTGGCGTCGCTCCTGGGCCAGTCGTTGGTCGCCCCGCCGCCGGCGAACATCACCCCGCCCGAGGGTCCGGGCCGTGAGTGGACCCAGGCTGGCGCGCTGGCCTCGCTCGGTGGGGAGCTGCGTGGCCGCAGCTTCGAGCGGGGCAAGAACCTGTTCCACGCCGCCCAGTGCGGCGCGTGTCACCGCTTCGCCGGCGAGGGCGGCGCCATCGGGCCGGACCTGTCGACCGTGGCGAACAAGTTCTCGGTCGCGGACATCCTCGAAGCCATGGTCGAGCCCAGCAAGGTCATCTCGGACCAGTACGCCTCCCACATCGTCGCCGACCATGACGGCCGCATCGCGGAGGGCCTGGTCGTCGACGAGGAGGACCGGGTGGTCGTCTACCCGGCCGACGCGAACGCCGAGCCGATCGTCTTTGCCCCGCAGGAGATCGCTGCCCGCAAGCCCTCGAGCGTCTCCCAGATGCCCGCGGGTCTCTTGAACGAGCTCAACGAGGAGGAGCTGCGCGACCTGGTGGCCTACCTGCTCTCGGGCGGCAACCAGAAGGCCAAGGTGTTCCAGCCCGCGGAGGCTGGCGGGCGCTGAGGGCGCCTCACTCGACGCGCTCGAGCACGAGCCCCCAGGCGCGGTTCGCGTGGAAGTGGAGGCGCACGACCTTGCCCTCCGCGTCCCTCTCGAAGTCGAGCTGGGCCCCGCGGTCGCAGACGTAGGTGTCGCGAGCGAGCTGGTGGAAGGCGGGCAGCGCGAGGAGCGTGTCGTCACGCTGGGAGAGGGTCAGCGTGCCGCGCGGGCCTGCGGCGAAGTGGACCTGCGCCTCGAGTGCTGCGTGTCGGTAGGTGCCCGCGTGCTCCTCGGCCGGCGCGAGGCCGGTCGGCG
>JAQBVH010000720.1 GCA_027623615.1 Planctomycetota bacterium
TCCCCCACCCCGATTCCCGGCGGCGCCGCACCCAGGGCGTAGTCTCCGAGCCCCGCCAGGTCCCGCAGCCATGCGCCGCTCTCGGTCGCGCCGGTGACCTGGAAGGCGCCGGTGAAGGACTGTTGCAGGGCGACCAGGCCCTCGGCTCCGAGGGACTCCTCCTCGGCCAGCGCCTGCCAGGCATCGCGCAGCCGCTCGATCGGAACCCCGAACAGGGACGGGCTGTGGCGCTCCAGGAGGAACCACTCCAGATGTCGCCTGGCGTTGAGCAGGCTGACCGCCGGCTCGGCCTCGGGAAACGGGCCCTCGAAGAAGGGCCGCAGGCTCTGCTCCATTTCCTCGGACAGGGCGGGGTCGTTACGGGCCACGAGCGCGAGCAGCTCCAGGCTGCGCTCGAGGCCCACGCGGAAGGGGTCCTGGTCAGTCACGACCGTATTCTATGTCAGGTCCAGGGGGCGGAAACCCGGATCCGTACCGATGGTTGAAAGGTGGTCCCGTGCCTGCCCAAGGATGAGGCCCGCGCCCACCCAAGCCCCAACCGCAATGATCCTGCAGGACGTCCCCCAAGCCGCATACAAACCCTGGCACGCCCCGTTCTCCGAGCTGCCCTGGGTCGACCAGGTCGGCGTCGTGCTCGTGGCCCTCTTCATGGCCCTGGGCATCTGGCGTGGGATGTGGTGGCAGATCGTGCGCTTCCTCGGCGTGATCTTGTCCATCGCCCTGGCGCGCTCCGTCGCGCCCAAGTTCCAGCCCACCCTCCAGAAGGTGGCCGGTGAGAACATGAGCGAGGCCGTCACCCACGGGGTGGCCTGGTTCGTGATCTTCCTCGGCGGCCTGATCCTGGCGACCCTGTTCGGAATGCTGGGCAAGAAGACCCTCGAGGCGATGCAGCTGGGGGTGATCGACCGGATCGGAGGGGCCTTCGTCGGGGCCTTGACGGGCGTCGTCCTGCACGGAGCCCTGCTGATCCTGACCAGCTCGCTGACCGACGCGAGCTGGTATCAGAACAACCTCATGGGCACGAAGAGCGCGCAGGCCCTGGCTCAGGTCTCCCAGTACGAGCTCGGGCCCCTGCACTCGGAGGCCAAGGAGAAGATCTTCCAGGGCTGGGGAGAGCAAGGGCCGGGGAACAAGGACGACGGGCAGAAGTCCAAGAAGCCGAAGAAGTCCAAGTAGGCGCCTCGACCGCGCCCTCCGGTTGCCTTCAGGTCCCCCATCGGATCGCAACGGGACATATCGACCGGAACATTGCACCGGGTCATTGCCCGGGTCGTCCGTGAGGCCTACCCTCCTGGCTCACAAATCGGACGCCCGCGTGGGGTGGGAAGCTGGTGAGAACCCAGCACGGTCCCGCCACTGTGAATCGCATGGGTCGTCGCCATGGCAGCGCGAGCTGCCGGCCACTGGGAAACCCGCCGAGCGGGTCCGCCCGGGAAGGCTGAGCGACGACTCGACGTGATGAGTCAGGAGACCCCCTACGCGAGCGGGAATTGCCGACCCCGGGTCAGGGTCGTGCCCCCACTCTGCGTCCGCTGTGGTCGCAACCGGGAGCGTCGCTGATCCGTTCGGCACGGACTGCGGAATTCAGACGACTCCCACCATGCGAACTCAATCCCTTCTGTCGTGCCTGGCCAGCGCCAGCACGCTCCTCCTCGCTACTACGGCGAGCGGCCAGGTTCTCGTCGAGCCCGGTATCGCGCAAACCGGCGCGCTGCACGTGGGCGACAACGCCTACGCCACGCTCTCGGACGGCGGCTTCGTCGCGTTCGACGGGCAGGTCTTCGCGCGCCATGACGCGAACGGCGCCCAGGTGCAGGTGTACGACACCTTGCCCGCGCCCGTTTTCTCCTCGTTCGTCGTGATCGACGACGCCGAGCTCTTCGCCTACGCCGGAGAGAGCAGCAACGGCGACATCTTCTCGATCGACCTCACGGCCGGCAGCGTCACGACCCTCGCGAACCTGAGCTTCAACTTCGCGATGGCCTTCGACGCCACGCCCGGCCTGGCCTACGTCAGCGCGTCCTTGGGCGGCTTCGGCTTCGGCAACGACATCGTGCGCCTCGACCTGGCCAACGGCGTTACGAGCAACCTCGCCCACGTGGCTGGTCCGTCCGGGCCGCTGTCCTGCGACGACGCGGGCAACCTCTACTTCGTCACCGTCTACGACGGCGTCAACTGGCCGCCCCCGCTCGAGGAGCAGGAGCTCGTCTTCTGGACCGACGCCCAGCTCGACAGCGGTGCGCCATTGACCGAGGCCGACGCAACCGTCCTGACCACGGACATCGATGGCAGCAGCTCGCTCCTCTTCGACGACCATTCGCAGACGCTGTTCCTGACCAACACGAACGGTGACGGCTTCGCCCAGGAGATCCTGCAGGTCGCAGCTTCTCACGGCGGCGTGCTCGGCTCCGTCGGTGAGGCTTACACCTGGATCCAGAACCTCGAATTGTGGAACACGAACGACGCGGTCATGGCTCCCTACCAACCGGCGGGGTCGACCCTGTTCGTGAACAACATCGACTTCGGCGACTTGACCCGTGACCGGGTCGCGCTCGAGCCGCTGCGTGCGCAGGCTACCTGGACCGGTCCCGGTAGCGCGGGCGGTCCCGCCACCGTCACCGTAACCGCCGGTGTGCCGGGCGGCAGCGCCTCGATCATGCTCGCCCGGTCGAGCTTCCTGTCCGGCAGCGAACATGAGTTCGGCCTGGGCAACGGCCTACCCGGCTTGCTCATGGTCGACACGGACGACATCTGGCGACGCACGCAGCCGCTGCCACTCGACGCCAACGGTGACCTGACCCTCGACTACACCCAGCCGGCCGGCTGGAGCGGGGCCCTCGTCTTCCAGGCGCTGCTTTACGACGAGAACGGCTCCACCAGCGGGACGAGCAGCTTCGTCGTGAACAACTAGTCAGCGCTCGGGTGCGGGGCCAGCCAGGCCCCAGGCAGGAGCAGCG
>JAQBVH010000721.1 GCA_027623615.1 Planctomycetota bacterium
GAGGGTGCCCGTTCATTGATGGGTTCTCTTGGAAACCGAGCTGGCCCCGCTACCGGGTGGAAAGGCCCTCGTCGATCGCGCCCGAGGGGTCGTAGAAGATCCACTCGCCCGTGGGCTTCCCGGCTGCGTAGGTGCCGCGGGACAGGAGCGCGCCGCTGAGGTAGTGCTCGCGCCACAGGCCGGTCCGGTACCCGTCGGCGTAGCGGCCCTCCTGCAGCGTCTGGCCCTGCTCTCCGAAGTACTCCCAGGGTCCCTCGCGTCGGTCAGCGCGCCATCCGCCGCGATACCAGAGCTGACCATTCGGATGCCAACCCTGGGAGTCCCCGTGCTTCTTTCCGTCACGGAACTGCGTGACCGAGCAGCGCCCGGCGCCCGCGTAGCGAATCGTCCGGGTCTCGCCCTCCCAGGTCACCAAGCACGCCTCCCCGAGGATGGTCGCGCTCAACCCATGGGAGCTCGGTCGCGTGAGGTCGAGCGAGGGAGGCGCAACCGCCGCTCTCGCAGCTCCGGTGGCTGCCTGGTCAGGCGGAGCTGCCTGCCGCTCCAAATCAACGTGATCCGGTCGCAGCCGGTCCAAAGGCTCATCCGCGGCCTTCGGCTGCGCGTGGGAGAGGGGCCGCGGTTCACCCCCTGTCGTCCACACGAGCGCACCGATCGTCAACGCCAGCAGTGCGGTAAGGAGGAAGCGGATCACTGGTCGATCGATGCTGAGGCTTGTCGCCGGTGGGCGCAAGGCTTTCGGGATTCCCCGGCGGCTCCCCAGCACACGCACGCCCCTGGGGCCTTTCCGTGGTCCTTGGGGCCACCTGCCTTGCGGGCCCGGCGCGACCATCTAGTTTGGGAGCATGAGCCTGCACCTCGCCCCACGCACCCTCGCCCTGTTCGCCACGGCTGGTTTCGCCTTCGGGCAGGACTTCAGCTACCCGGACTTCACGAGCGTCGCGGGCCTGGTGCTGAACCAGGACGCGAGCCAGGCGGGCAGCGCGCTGCGCGTCACTGGCGCGGCCAACAACCAGAAGGGCTCGGTCTTCTACGACCAGTCGGTGCGGGTGGCAGGTGGGTTCACGTGCACGTTCACGTTCTCGGTGACCGCCCAGGGAGGCGGCGGCGCGGACGGGATGACCTTCATCATCCACAACGCGGCTGCCGGCCTGTCCGCCCTCGGGGACACCGGGTCGGGCCTGGGCTACGCGCGCAACTCCTCGCTCTCGATCGAGAACGCCCTGGCGATCGAGATCGACACGTGGAACTCCGGCCAGGGTGACCCGAGCGAGAACCACGTCAGCCTTCACACCGGCGGGACGGGACCGAACGACTACGACGAGGCCCAGTCCCTCGGCAACGCGATCCCGGCCTTCGACATGAGCGACGGTGCGATCCACACGATGGTCGTCACCTACGACGGGGCGACCTTGTCCGTGTTCGTCGACGACCTGGTCACTCCGCTGGTCAGCGCGCCCTACAGCTTCGTCACCGGCGGCACCTACCACGGCGGCGGTGCGGCGGGCGGACTGACCCTGATCAACGGGGACTCGGCCTACGTCGGGTTCACGGCGGGCACCGGCGGCGCGAACGAGAACCACGACGTGCACTCCTGGGACTGGCAGGACGCGTCGGGGCCGATCGGGACGAACTACTGCAACCCGGCGAACCTGAACTCCTCCGGCGTGCCCGGCTTGATCTCCGCTGTGGGTTCGCTGAATGTCGCGGCCAACAACCTGAACCTCGAGGCCACCCAGGTTCCGGCGGGCGAGACCGGCATGTTCCTGGTCGGGTTCAACGCCGGGTTCCTCGTCCCCCCCGGCGGACAGAGGAACCTGTGCATCTACCACCCGATCGGGCGCTACCTCGGCAGCCTACAGGGCACGGGCAGCGGGAGCTTCACCTACAGCCCCGACCTGACCGCCACCCCGATCGGCTCGGGTACGGTCGCGGTGCAGCCGGGCGAGACCTGGCTCTACCAGGCCTGGTTCACCGACGGCGCGACCTACAACTTCACCGACGCCGTGCAGATCACCTACCAGTAGGCGGTCGCGCTGCCTTCCCACGGCGCCCACCCAGCGCGGTAGACGCTCCAGGCCGCTACGTAGACGAGGACCTGGGCCAGCACGAGCAGTCGAACTCCGGTGTGCGAGGTGTTCGCTGGTACGCCTCGGCCGCGCAGGAACACCCACCAGGCGAGCGCGCCGAGCGCCGCGCCGGCGACCACGTCCGCCAGCCAATGCTGCTTGACGACCATGGTCGACAGGGCGATCGCGGTGGCGATGGCGAGGGCGCGTCGACCGAGGCGTCGGTCCTCCTCCCCCACCGCGAGCGCGGCCAGGTAGGAGATCGAGACGTGCAGGGAGGGGAAGCAGTTGCTCGGCGGATCGGCCCAGTGCGCGAGCGTGATGCCCCAGGTCGCGAGGGTGCTGGTCCCCTCGACCACTCCCCGCGCGTCGAAGCGCACGGGCACGAGCAGGAAGCTGGCGTAGCTGATCGCGTCGACGACCAGGTAGGCGAGCACCACCCGTCGCAGCAGCAGGCGATCCCGCAGCGCGACCAGCGGGAGCACCGCCATCGGGTAGAGCCACACGTAGACGAAGATGCCCGCGGGCACGAAGGGCACGACCTCGTCGATCACTGTCTCCGGACGCCACGCAGCGCGGCCCACGCTCAGGGCGCCGATCGGGACGTAGCCCAGAGAGGCGACGAGCACGACGAGGGTCAGGAGCGCGCGCTCCTGCGCAGGGGTTCGGCGGTCCAACCAGCGCACGCGCAGAGCCTACTGTCCGAACATGAAAGAAGCCCGGGTCGCCCCGGGCTCCTGGATCACGCGGGCTCCTGTTTAGAGCTTGGCGAACTCAGCGTCGAAGTCGGCCGCAGCCGCGTCGGTGAACACGAAGCTCTGGCGGATGTAGGCCAGGGTGGCCTTCTCGGTGTCGGTCACACCGGGTCCGTCGTTCGCGGACTTG
>JAQBVH010000722.1 GCA_027623615.1 Planctomycetota bacterium
TTCGACTAGCCCGGCCCAGACGGCAGGATTGGGCCCGTCAGCCAGCCGGCTGACCCGGACCCCTGCGCCCGCGCGGCGACGGCGACCCCGGACACCCACCGCGGCTGCGCCCCCGGGCGCGCCAACCCGGTCACCCTGGGATTCCCCAGGCGACCACCGTTTCGTACACGGCGCGCGCGATCGCGCCGCTTCCTTAACTGACAACCGAATCGGCCGGACGGATCGCGCTTCGAGCGAGGTCCCTGCTGCGCCGCCCTGGCTCCGCCGCCGCGCGCCCACCCCGGAATACCGGGACGGCACGCGCGCTGGCGCCGCGTTGGCGCACCCGGCCTGCATCCTGTGATGATCAACAACTCTCAGCCGGACTACGATCGTTCGGCGGAGTCCTCGGACTCCAATTTCGACGCGCCCGTCCCGCACCTTGGTGCAGACGACACCTCCTCCGCTTCCGACTCCGTCGGCTTTGGGGCGGGGGTGGACGGCGGCTCGACCGGCACCCAGAAAAAGCCGCGCCGCAAGCCTGCGCGCAAGAGGACGAGTCGCAAGAAGGCGGCGACGTCCGACCACACGGACGAGGACTCTGGTGATGGCGACGACTCCGCGGAGTCCAGGCCCTCCCGCGCCAGGAAGGCGACGACGAGGAAGACCGCCAGCCGCCGCAAGAAGGCGCCTGCGGGTGGTGCCGACCCTGGTGATGCCCGGCGCGCGGACGACTCGCGCGGTGACGACGATGGGCCGACGCGCAAGAAGCGCAGCCGTCGCCGCAAGAAGAAGACCACGTCTTCCGAGACGGACGCCTCGACGGACGAACCCCGGGACGAGCCCCGAGACGCTGGCGATGCCTTCGACGAGGAGGGCGGTGGCGCCAAGAAGAAGCGCCGTCGTCGCGGGAGCCGCGGCGGACGCCGTCGGCGCAAGAAGGAAGTCGACGATGACGCCGTCTCCGTCGACGTCCTCCCCGGCGACGACGAGGACCTCCCCGAGCTACCGCCCGAGGCCGAACTGGTCGAGGACGGGTCGTCCAAGAAGAAGCGCCGCCGCCGTCGCTCACGCGGCAAGGGTGGCGACGACGATGCCGTATCCGAGGAGGACCATGGCCCCTCGCGCAAGATGGCGAGGAAGAAGGCGCCCAAGAAGCAGGCGAAGAGGACCAGGTCGAGGGCTCCCGAGAAGACCGAGGAGGAGCTCGAGGCCGAAGAGGCGGTCGCGCGCACCCAGTCGATTCTGGTCAACGCCGTCGACCCCGAGGAGAAGCGGGTCGCCGTGGTGGACGGCGAGAGGATCATCGACCTGTTGATGACGTCGGACAGCCAGAAGTCCCTGGTCAACGACATCTACCGCGGTCGCGTGGTCAACCTCGAGCCGGCCATTGGCGCCGCCTTCGTCGACTTCGGTCAGGGGCGCAACGGCTTCCTGCACACCTCGGACGTGCTCGCCATTTACGGTGAGAAGGGCTTCACTCTCGACCAGCTCCTGACGTCCAAGGTCGACCCGGACGACTGGGACGACGCGGAATCGGAGATCTCGCGTGGTGATGAGGTCGACGACGACGAGGAGGAGGAGGAGGACGGCGATACCGCGAAGGCCAAGAAGGGCGCAAGCGGCGCGAAGAAGTCCAGCGCCCGACGTCGACGTGGTCGCGAGCGCCAGCCGATCTCCGACCTGATCAAGGTGGGGGACCAGGTCGTCGTCCAGGTCACCAAGGACGCGATCGGCGACAAGGGTCCGACCCTGACGACCTACATCTCGATCCCCGGCCGCTACCTGGTGCTGATGCCGTCGATGGCGCGCACCGGAGTCAGCCGCAAGATTCCCGACGACAAGGAGCGCAGGCGTCTCAAGCGGATCCTGGCCTCGATCGACACGCCCGAGGACATGGGGGTGATCGTGCGCACGGCTGGCGTGGGCAAGACCAAGAAGGACCTGCAGCGGGACCTGAACTACCTGCTCGGCGTCTGGGATTCCTTCGGGCGACGCGTCACCAAGGGCCGCGGCCCGGCCCCGCTGTATCAGGAGTCGAACGTCGCGATTCGAACGTTGCGTGACCTGTTCGGTCCGCTGACCAAGGAGGTCGTCATCGATGACCCCGTCGTCTACGAGGAGTTGATCAGCTTCGCCGAGAAGCTGATGCCCGAGCACACCGACCGCATCATCCATCACGAGGGCGATCGGCCGATCTTCCACCACTACGGCATCGAGCAGGACTTCGAGAAGATCTTCGTCCGCCGCGTCGAGCTGCCCTCGGGCGGTTCGATCGTGTTCGACCAGGCTGAGGCCCTGGTCGCGATCGACGTGAACTCCGGTCGCACGCGCACGAAGTCGTTCGACTTCGAGGAGATCGCCTTGAAGACGAACCTCGAGGCCGTGCCCGAGATCGCGCGCCAGATCCGCTTGCGCGACCTGGGTGGGATCATCGTCTGCGACTTCATCGACATGATGAAGGGCAGCTCGAACCGGACGGTCGAGCGCGCGCTACGCACGGGCCTTGCCGAGGACCGGGCCCGCTCGAAGCTGGGCCGCATCAGCCAGTTCGGGTTGCTCGAGATGACCCGTCAGCGCATGGGGCCGGGCATTCACAAGAAGGTCTTCCAGGCTTGCCCCCGCTGCCGCGGTACGGCCAGGATCAGGACTGCGCAGTCGCGTGCTCAGGCGATCCTGCGTCGTCTCGGCTCTGCGCTGACCCAGAAGGGCTTCACGACAGTCGAGGTCCGCGCCCATCCGGAGGTGGTCGAGTACCTGACCGGCGACCTTTGGGACTACGTTCGCGCCCTCGAGCACCGCTTCGAGAAGGAGGTCAAGCTGACGTCTGTCCCGGACCAGCCGGAGGACTCGGTGCTGCGGTATCTGCGTGCTGACGGGCGTGAGGTGCGGCCGGGTGGACGCAGGAGACGCTAGAGGCTTCGCGGTGTGACTCAGCGCGGTGTGGTTCACGCGGACCGATCCTTCGGGGTCGG
>JAQBVH010000723.1 GCA_027623615.1 Planctomycetota bacterium
TGCTCGATCTGTTCTTAGCCGTCTACGGCAGCGCCCTGTCACGGGGCGAGGACTACAACACGGTCGACGCCTACGACGGCGCCGACAACCACCTCTTCGTCCAGCAAGCAGACGGCAGCTTCGAGGAGGTCTCGGACGCGGCCGGCATCACCGGCACGCAGTACACCTACATCGCCGAGGCGTTCGACTTCGACGGGGACGGCGACGCGGACCTGTTCGAGGGCAACGACTTCGGCCCGAACATCCTCTGGCGCAATGAGGGCGACGGCACCTTCGTCGCCGACGCCCAGCTCGGCCTCGACAGCGTGCCCGCCTACACGATGGGCGTCACTCTGGCGGACTTCGACAACTCGGGGCGCTGGAGCCTCTACGTCTCGAACATGTCCTCCGAGCAGGGCAAGCGCATCGTGCCGATCACTCGCGGCCTCGACTCCGATCACCGCGACATGGTCGCGGTGATCGCTGGCGGCAACCACTGCTACACCCAGGACCCCGCGACCGGCCGCTGGGAGGAGCACGCAGCCGACCTCGGCATCGACGAGGGTGAGTGGGCCTGGGGCTGCCAGTTCTTCGACGCGGACAATGACGGCTACCAGGACCTGGTCGTCACCAACGGCTTCACAAGTCACTCCGATCGGGGGCAGCCGGACTGGCAGAGCTGGTACTGGCGGCAGGTCGTGGCCGACGCCGACTTCTTGCAGCGCGGCGCCAGGCGCCGCGACGTGAACCAGGGCGAGTACCGGCCCAGCTCCTTCAACGGGTACGAGCGCGATCGGCTCTTCGTGCAGTCTCCCGCCCACGGGCGCTTCTTCGAGGCCGGTTGGGTGCTGGGTTTCGACGAGGAGCATGACGGGCGCTGCGTGGTGCCGGTCGACGTCGACGGCGACGGGGACCTCGACCTGGCGCTCTGGACCCTGCAGGGCCTCAAGCTCTTCGAGAACCAGAACGACCCCAGGCCCTTCCTGCGCCTGCGACTGCGCGCGACGCGCGGACACCCGAGCGCCCTGGGCGCGGTGGTCGAGGTCAACGCCGGTGGCAAGACGCGCCGCGCGCGCATGCGCCTGACCGAGGGCTTCCAGTCCCAGGTCCCCAGCGACCTGCACTTCGGCCTGGGCGGCGAGGCCCTGGTCGAGGAGGTCCTCGTGCGCTGGCCGTCCGGCGCGGTCGACACGTACCGCGGCCTCCCCCTCGACCGGCGCGTGACCTTGACCGAGGGCGACGCACACCCGTTGGTGGAGGCGCTCGCCGCGTGGCCCGAGGCCACGCGGCCGCGCACGGCCGAGGCCCCGACCCTCGATCGGTTCCTCGACAGCGTCTTCGGTGGCAGCGCCTCGCTCGAGGCGCCAGGTCAGATCGTCGTCCTGCACGTGCCGGTTTCCGCGGAGTCGATCGACGAGCTAGCCCCGCTGGCGTCGAGTGAGGTCGCCCTGCGCGTGGTGCTGCCCCCGGGCCTCTCCAAGCCGGGCGCCCTCTTTCCTTGGCCCGCCTTCCTCATGGACGAGGAGCTGCAAGCTAGCCTGTTCCCCGACGGCGGCGCACCTCCCGCGACCTTCGTCCTGGACCGCGAGGGCCGCCACCGCCGCACCTTCCGCCGCACCATCCAGCGCTCCGAGCTCGAGGCCGTCCTCGCGACGCTCGAGGACGAGCCCCCGTTCGCCGAGCTGCTCGTCATGAGCGGGCGAGAGGCCCTCCGGGACGGACGCTTGCGCCTCGCGCTCCAGTACTTCACGGAGGCCCTCGAGCAGGACGGTCGCCGCGCCGACGCGTGCGAAGGCCTCGGACGCTGCCACATGCTCGCCGAGCGGCCCGACCTGGCCCAGTCGGCCTACCAGCAGGCGGTCGCGATCGACCCGGACTACGCGATCGGCCACTACAACCTGGCCGTGTCCCTGGTCCAGCAAGGTCGCCCGGCGCAGGCCCTCGCCCCCTTCGCCGAGAGCCTGCGCATCACCGGCGACGAGCACGGCACCTTGATGTCCCTGGCCGAAGCGGCCTACCTGGCCAAGCGACACGACGCGGCCCTCGACGCTTGGCGCCGCGCCGCCGACCTCGACGGCGAGGACCTCGAGCCGCGCCTGAACCGGGCCAAGCTGCTCGGCCAGCTGCGTCGCCTCGACGAGGCTGAGCAGGCCTTCCAGGAGGTGCTGGCGATCCGCGCCGACGACCAGGAGGCGAAGCAAGGGCTCCAGCGGGTCAAGGCCCTGCGCGCACGCAGCGGGGACTGAGGTCGCCTCGCGCCTCGGGCATCCCATGTTCGGGAAACACAAGGTGTGAGTACCCGTACGTCCTCCGGGCCTCCGCTGTGCGTACATTCCTTCGCTTCGCCGAGCAGTGCCCGCGCCCATGACCGACCCCTACAGCCGCTCCCTCGCCCTCCACGCCGCGCATCGCGGCAAGCTCGCCATCGCCTCGCGGGTCCCCCTGGACACCCAGGACGACCTGACACTGGCGTACACCCCGGGCGTGGCGCGCCCCTGCGAGGAGATCGCCGCGGACCCGTCCCTGGCGGGGCGCCTGACGGTCAAGGGCAACTCGGTGGCCGTGGTCACGGATGGCTCGGCGGTGCTGGGCCTCGGCAACATCGGGCCCCTGGCCGCCCTGCCGGTCATGGAGGGCAAGGCGTTGCTCTTCAAGCGCTTCGCGGACATCGACGCCTGGCCGATCTGCCTGTCGACCCAGGACCCGGCGGAGATCATCGCCACCGTCCGCGCGATCGCGCCGGGCTTCGGCGGGATCAACCTCGAGGACATCGCTGCTCCGGCCTGCTTCGAGATCGAGGACGCGCTCCAGGACCTGGGCATCCCCGTCTTCCACGACGACCAGCACGGCACCGCGATCGTGCTGCTGGCCGCTCTACTCAACGCGCTGAGGGTGACGGGCCGCGAGCCCGGCGACCTGCGCGTCGTGATCAACGGCGCGGGCGCCGCCGGTTCGGCGATCGCTAAGCTGCTCT
>JAQBVH010000724.1 GCA_027623615.1 Planctomycetota bacterium
GCGAGCAGCGCTTCGCGCCTCTCAACAGCTGGCCCGACAACGTGAATCTCGACAAGGCGCGCCGGCTGCTCTGGCCGATCAAGAAGAAGTACGGCCGCAGGATCTCGTGGGCGGACCTGATGATCTTCACCGGCAACGTCGCCCTGGAGTCGATGGGGTTCAAGACGTTCGGCTTCGCGGGCGGGCGCGCGGACGTCTGGGAGCCGCAGCAGGACGTCTACTGGGGCTCGGAGACCGAGTGGCTCGCCGACGAGCGCTACTCCGGCGACCGTGAGCTCGAGAACCCCCTGGCCGCCGTGCAGATGGGCTTGATCTACGTCAACCCCGAGGGCCCCAACGGGAACCCGGATCCCCTGGCCGCGGCGCGGGACATCCGCGAGACCTTCGGGCGCATGGCGATGAACGACGCGGAGACCGTCGCGCTGATCGCTGGCGGCCACACCTTCGGCAAGACCCACGGCGCCACCACGCCCCAGGGCAACGTCGGCCCCGAGCCCGAGGGCGCCGGCCTCGAGGAGCAGGGCCTCGGCTGGCGCAACACCTATGGCTCCGGCAAGGGCGCCGACACGATCACCAGCGGCCTCGAAGGGACCTGGACCACGACCCCGACGGAGTGGTCGATGGGCTTCCTGCGCAACCTGTACCAGTACGAGTGGGAGCTCGTGAAGAGCCCCGCGGGCGCACACCAGTGGGAGCCCAAGGACGGCAGCGCCAACGTCCCCGACGCCCACGTGGAGGGCAAGCTCAACAAGCCGGTGATGCTCACGACGGACCTGGCCCTGCGCATGGACCCGGCGTACGACAAGATCTCGCGGCGCTTCCTCGAGAACCCCGACGAGTTCGCCGACGCGTTCGCCCGAGCCTGGTACAAGCTGACCCACCGGGACATGGGCCCGCACGCGCGGCTGCTCGGGTCGCAGGTCCCCCCGCCCCAGCTGTGGCAGGATCCGGTCCCCGCGGTCGACCACGTGCTGATCGACGCGCAGGACGGCGAGGAGCTCGAGGGCCAGATCCTCGCCTCCGGTCTCTCGCGCGCCGACCTGGTCTTCGCGGCCTGGGCCTCCGCCGCGAGCTACCGTGACTCCGACAAGCGCGGCGGCGCGAACGGCGCGCGGCTGCGGCTCTCGCCCCAGAAGGCGTGGGCCGCCAACGACCCGGCTCGCGTCGCGAAGGTCCTCGCCGAGCTCGAGCGCATCCAGGGCGAGTTCAACGCCGCCCAGTCGGGCGGCAAGCGGGTCTCGCTCGCGGACCTGATCGTGCTCGGCGGCGGCGCCGCCATCGAGGCTGCGGCCGCGCAGGCCGGCACCCCGGTCGAGGTGCAGTTCTCCCCCGGTCGCACCGACGCCACGGCGGAGATGACCGACGTGGCCTCGTTCGCGATGCTCGAGCCGGTGGCTGACGGCTTCCGGAACTACGCCGCGGACAGCCTGCAGCGCCGGCCCGAGGAAGCACTGATCGACAAGGCCAACCTGCTCGACCTGACCGCACCCGAGATGACCGTGCTGGTCGCCGGACTGCGCAGCCTCGACGCCAACCAGGGCGGCGCCCAGCACGGCGTGCTGACCGACCGTCCCGGCGTCCTGTCGAACGACTTCTTCACGAACCTGCTCGACATGGGCACGGTCTGGTCGCAGTCGGCGGACGGTCACTACGAGGGCCGCGACCGGGTGAGCGGTGAGCTGCGCTGGACGGCGACCTCGGTCGACCTCCTCTTCGGCTCCCATTCGCAGCTGCGGGCGATCGCCGAGGTCTACGCCTCCGAGGACGGGCGAGGGCGGTTCGTCCAGGACTTCGCAGAGGCGTGGACCAAGGTCATGGAGCTCGATCGGTTCGACCTCGAGTAGGAGCTGTTGCGGTGGAGCTCCCCCCGTGGAGCTCCACAGCGGCGTCCTGGAGCGTGGGGCAAACCTGCCAGGCGCTTGCGGCTTCTCGGAGCGAAGCACCTCGCGCCGGGCCTGACATTGAGGCGGCGTTCGCCGAACCTCGGCGCGCCGCCCCGACCCCTGCTCCGAACAAGATGCGCCGCGCCTACCTCCTCCTGCCGCTCCTCCTCGTCGCCTGCCGGACGACGCCCCTGCACTACGACGTCGGCGTCGTCGAGCGTGAGATCACGACCGCATCGGACGAGGCCCAGGTCTGGTTCGACCGCGGCCTCGGCCTCACCTTCGGCTTCAACCATCAGGAGGCGATCAAGTGCTTCGAGCAGGCGGCCGAGCTCGACCCCGGCTGCGCCATGGCCGCCTGGGGCAAGGCCTACGCCCTCGGTCCCAACTACAACAATGGGGTGATCGACGCGCCGACCGAGACCGCCGCGGCCGAGGCCGCAGCTCGCGCGCTCGCGCTCTCTGCGGGTTGCTCGCCGGTCGAGGTCGCCCTGATCCGCGCGCTGCAGGCGCGCTTCGCCGTACCCCAGGGGGACCGCGCCGCGCTCGATGCGGCCTATGCGGACGAGATGCGCGCCGTGCGCGCCGCCTTCCCGGACGACGCCGACGTCGCGGCGCTGTGCGGCGAGGCGCTGATGCAGCTGCGACCCTGGGGGCTGTGGTCGCACGAGGGTGAGGCCGCGCCCGAGACCTCCGAGATCCGCGCCGTGCTCGAGCAGTCCCTCTACATCCACGCCATGGAGGCCGGTCCCGAGGTGGCCCGCGCCGTGCCCGCCGCCGAGCGACTCGAGGACCTGACCCCCGGGCTCGGTCACCTCATCCACATGCCGAGCCACATCTACACGTGGGTCGGACGCTACGACGACGTCGTGCGCGTGAACGTCGAGGCTTGCGAGGTGGATGACGCCTTCGTCGACCACGCGGGGCGCGAGAACTTCTACAGCCTGTACCGTCTGCACAACTATCACTTCGTCACCTACGGCGCCATGTGGGACGGTCGCCGCGCGCTGGCGTTGGAGTACGCGCACCGGCTGGTCGACGAGATTCCCCCGGGGCTCCTGGTCGCGG
>JAQBVH010000725.1 GCA_027623615.1 Planctomycetota bacterium
GGGCGCGGCCGAGTCGCAGCCCGCTCGGCGGTCTCGACCAGGGCGCGCGCGTAGTCCAGTCGGTCTTCGGGGTAGCCCTCGACCACCGCGGCGTCGCAGGCCAGCTCCATCGTCAGGCGCATCTGACGGCGAACGACGTGGAAGAGCGGGTGCCACCAAAGGGCGACCGACAGGAGCGCCTCGAGGCGTGCGGTCCAGTGGTCACGGCGGCGTAGGTGCGCGAGCTCGTGAGCGAGCACGGCGCGGGTCGGCGTCGGCTCCGCGGGCACGATCAGGCACGGGCGTCCGAGGCTCCACAGGAAGGGCGACGCGATGCCGGCGAGGGCGCGCACCCGCGGCAAGGGGACGTCGAGGCGCTGGGCGACCGAGGCGGCGCGGGCGAGGAGCGTCTCGTCCGCCGCTGCGGCCGAAGCCATCAAGCGGCGCAGGAGTACGACGCGGCGCAGCTCACGGCCGAGGACGACGAGGGAGCCGAGGACCCACAGACCCACGAGGAGCTGACGGGTCGTGCGCGCCTGCTCCGAGGCCAGCCAGGCCAGACCGGTCGGAGCGGCGACGCGTTCGGCTTGAAGGCCGGACTGGAACACCTCCGCCGGGGCCGCGGCCTCGACCGGCGGCTCGGCAGCCATGGGGATCCACGGTTCCGGGACTCCGATCGGAGGCACGACCAGCCGCACGAGCACGAGCAGCCACAGCACGTGGACCAGCGCGGGGCGCCGGCGCAGCAGCAAGGTCAGCGGCAGCACGACGGCGGCCAGAACGGTCGCCGCGAGGGCGTTGTGCAGGAGCCAGGCGATCATCCGCGATTCCCCTTCTTCAGGCGCTCTTCCGCGGCTTCGAGGGTCGCGCGCAGGCGCTTGAGGTCGCCCCTGTTCAGACGCTTGCCCTCGACCAGGGACAGCACCAGCGACGAGGCGTCCGCGTCGTAGACGCGGGCCGCGAGATCGTCCATGTGCCGCACCGCCAGCTCGTCCTGGGAGCAGTCGGCCGTGTAGACCTGGGTCGCGCCCTGACGCTTGCGGGTCACGTAGCCCTTCTTGAGCAGCCGGTGCAGGAGGGTCTGGACCGTGGTGTAGGCCCAGTCCGAACCCTTCTCCGCGAGGGCGTCGCGCAGGACCCTAGGGGATCCGGGGCCGCTCCCCCACAGCTGCTTCAGGACCTCGAGCTCCGCATCGCTGATCGCCTGGAAGTCTTCGTCGCGCCGACTCATGACTACATAGTGTAGGTGCGACGCCAGGCTGTCCAGCGACCGATTCGAGACTTACTTGCCCTTCCCCTTCTTGCGGTCGCCCTTGCCCTTCTCGCCGGAAACCTGGCCGCGCAACTTCTCGAGGACCTCCTCGGTCACGCCGTTCTCCTCGATCCACTGCTCGTAGGCCTCACGGATCCAGGCCTGCTCGATCTTCCCGAGCAGCTCCTCGACCTCGGCGCTGCGTGCCCCGGCCTCGGACCCCGAGGCGCTCTTGCCGAGCTTCGAGAAGCTCGCGTCCATGAAGGTGCCGCCGGGCGCGTTGAAGGGCGCCTTGTGCGGGTAGTCCTCCCCCACCACCTTCGCGCCCGCGCCGCGGGCGGGCGGCACGACCCAGCTGGCGCCCTCGACCGCGTCGGGTCCCTGGCGCCAGGCGCGGAGCAGCTCCTGCCAGTCCTCGTCCAGGCTGCCGGGGTCGTAGGGCGGCATGTACTTGTCGGGGTGCCAGCCGTGCTCGAGGAACATCCCCACCGTGCTCATGCCCACCCGATGACACTCGAAGCAGGCGTTGTCCTCGATGTGGATCGTGCGCATGTCCCAGTGCTCGCCCCCGATCACGTGGTAGGGCGCGTCCGCGTCGAGGATCGGGACCACGGGCTCCCTTGTGCCCGGGATCTTCGCCGCGCTGATGAAGGAGTTCGTGATGAACGGATCGGCCTGGTGGCAGCCGACGCACTGGACCGTACCCGGGGTGCGGAAGGCGCGGTCGAACTCCGCGGGCTCATCGATCCCGGGCAGGACGCCGCGCATGCGCCAGGTGTCCTCGTCGAGGGTGACCCAGGGTTCGATGCGATCCGAGCTCTCGAAGAACGCGGTCGCGCCGGTCTTGGTGTGGTAACCGATCATCTGGACGGAGCCGACGACCTTCTCTCGGTCCCAGCTCGAGTTGCGTCCGAACGCGACCCAGACGACGTCGGGCAGGGGCTCCCCGTCCGCGGTGCGGCCCTCGTAGCGCTGCAGCACCGAGCCCGACACCGTGGCCTTGCCGAGGAAGGTCGGGTTGTCGCAGGTGTACCCGAGGTTGCCGTAGGCCCGCTCGCCATCCACGAAGAGCGGGATCTCCACCGCGGCGCCGAGGTCGACCTTCGGCGGGACGCCGAGCTCGGCCTCGACCAGCTTGGCGTACGCGGAGGCCGTCTTCGGGAAGCCCCCCGGACGCTCCTGCGCAGCTGGAGCCGCCTGGTCGGTAACGAAGGCGGCACTCGCCGCCAGGGAATACGTGACGAGCCCCCCGATCAACAGCGTGTGAAGTCTCATGGCTCCGCGATTGGAACCGATCGCCTGCGTGAGGACCTTCCTCACTCCGGTTTCCCCTGTTCCAGCAGCGCCTCGAGATCATCGACGCCCCCGACCGGCTCCCCGTCGACGAGCACGAAGGGCATGCAGGCGCGTCCGAAGAGCTTGGTCAGCCGGGTGACCATGGCCCGGTCGCCGTCCAGCGGCGTCTCGTCGTAGGGCAGCCCGCGCGCCTCCAGGAGGTCCCGCGCCCGCGCGCAGAACGAGCAGGTGGACCAGGTGTAGAGCACCACGTGCACGGCTCAGTCCTTCGCCGCGAACTCCGGGTTGCGCTCGGTCGGCACGGGCGCGTTCGTGCGCTCGCGCCACGCGCGCAGCGACGCGTGCAGGCGCTCGACGACCTCGGGGTGATCGGCCGCGTGGTTGCGCGTCTCGCCCGGGTCGTGCTTCAGGTCGTAGAGCT
>JAQBVH010000726.1 GCA_027623615.1 Planctomycetota bacterium
TCGCGCGTCCAACCCTGCCGGCCTCCTCGCTGTCCGGGAAGGTCCAGACCTCGAGCTGCTGGTGCCCGGCGCGCAGGTGCCGGGCGCGCGCGCGAACGAAGTCCTCGCGGCCGGCGCTCAAGGGAGGCCAGGCGAGCCGCGGCGGCGCAACCCGGCGGCGGCGCAGGCCTCCGAGTCGACCGGCCAGGGTCTCCGCGATCCAGTCCGCGTCGTGGGGGCGCCGCGCGGGGTCCCGGTCCGTTGCGCTGGCGATGAGGTCGCGGGACCACTCCGGCAGCGCCGGCAGATCCAGGCCTGCCGCGACCGCGAAGGGCTCAGCCGGGAAGCGGCCGTGGAAAGAGCGCGCGTCCGCTGCGAAGGGCGCCAGCAGCGCGGCGAGGGTCACTCCCAGGGCGAAGACGTCGCAGCGGGAGTCGATCGCGTGACCGAGGAGCCGCTCGGGCGCGAGGTGGAAGTAGCTGCCGCGCACCGGACCCTGGTCGCCAACGCGGCCGGCGAGGCCGAAGTCGAGCAGGACGGGCTGATCGCCCTCGACGACGAGCACGTTCTCGGCCTTGAGATCCCCGTGCACGAAGCCGGCCCGGTGCAGCCGTCCAACGGCGAGGGCCAGGCGCGCCACGATGCGGCCCAGCTCCCGGTCGGTGCGCTGGCCGCGCAGGTCGGCCAGGGGCACCCCGCTGATCCACTCGGTCGTCACGTAGCCGCCGCCACCGGGCAGGGCGCCGTGGTCGACGAGTCGAGCCAGCCCGTCCCCTTCGAGGGCGGCGAGCACCTCCAACTCGGCGCGGACCTCGCTGAGCCCGGCTTCGATCCGGACCGCGACCTCCCGGCCTTCCCAGAGAGCTCGAACCACGCGGACCCCAGGCCGCTGGGTGAGGACAGCCAGCTCTTGGTAGCCCGGGGGGAGGTGGAGGGGGTCGGTGCGGGACATCGGGTCCAGATTCTGGACAGGGTCTGGAACGTGGACGGTAGGGGATCGACTCGCCGCTGGCTGTGGACCCTACTGCGAAGGGCCGGAGGCAGCAGGTCGGGTAGTCTGGGCCGGGGTTCGTGCTGGCACGCCGTATGCACTTGCCGTGCCGAACCCCGGACCCTCACGATGAAGCTGCCTCTCCTCCTGCTCCTGACTGCTTCCCTCGCGACCGCCCAGGTCGCGACCGGCCCCCAGGCGATCGAATTCGTGACCGCCTTCCATGGACCCGCCGGCGGGTTCGGGGCGTTGACGGTCTTCGAGGAGGCGAGCGGCGCGGCCCTGGCCTCGCCGGCCTGGGCGCGCGAGATCCGCTTGCGACCCATCGACTGCGTGGGTCGCACGGAGCTCGGCCGCTTCGCGCCGGACGTGCCGCGCTACCGCGCTGACGTGCCGGGCGCGAGCCGCCTCGAGCTCCCCGAGGGCCGGGGAACGCTCTTCCACTACGAGCGGGCCGCGGGGGCCGCGCGTTGGTTCGGGTACCTGTTGATCCAGCCCGACGGCCGGCCGAAGCGGCTGCTCGAGCGCCCGGCGATCGGGGTCGAGGATCCCTTCGTGGCGCGCGTGGCCGTGGACACCGCGGGGCGCGGCCTGCTGCTGGCCACCACCGTCGCGGCGGGCGGGGACCTGCTCGAGCTCGACCTCATCGCGGCCACGGTCGTCGAGCGCACGGCTGCCCTTCCAGCACAGGCCTTCTCGGACGCGGGCCTGTGGCTCGGACCCGAGTGGGGGCTGGCGGTATCGGCCCAGGGCGTCCTGCGCTTCGATCGCGACGGCGCAGCCGCGGCGGACTTCGTTCCGTTCCCGGACCCCGCGCCCGCTTGGTTCTCGGGTGAGGCGGTGCTCAGCCCGAACCGCAGCTACGCGCTGGTGACCGCCGGCGTCGACATCGACAAGCAGCAGGCCTACGTGATCGGCGCGCTCGGGACCGCGCTCCAGGCGAGCCGCGTTCCGACGCGCCTCTCGGGCGCCGGCTTCCTGCCCGAGGCGAACCACGGCCCCTACATGGCCGTCACGGACGACGGCGAGCTGGCGGCGTGGCGCGCCGAGCTGCAGACCTCGCGTGAGGCGCGTGTGGCGCGGCTGGTCGGCGCTCCGGTGGAGGTCGAGGTCACGGGGGACGACTACTTCCTCGACACGATCGACGAGGTCGGTCAGGTGTACTCCTTCAATCCCGACGCGATCTCGATGAGCATCGGCTCCCTGGGCCAGGAGGGGACGATCGAGAAGCTCGACGTCTTCGACGTGCGCCTCGACGCCGCGGGTGCGCCCGAGTTCACGAACCGCAGCATGACCTCCGGCGACGGCACGGCGCCGTTCGACTTCCCGGGTACGATCTCGGCCGAGCACCTCTTCGCGCACCCGGACGGGGCGAGCCTGGTGATCTACGACGAGAACGACGACCGCCTCGTGTCCGTCGACGCGGGCGGCCTGCAGGTCCTGCGCGCGAACATGAAGGAGCTCTACGTCCTCGAGCCGGGGGGAGATCACTGGCTCGTCGGCAGCCGCAACTCGCAGGGCAACAAGCCTGGCGAGCTCTTCGTGACGAGCCGGTCCCTCGCGAACTGGACCCCCCTGGCCGGCGGCGGCGAAGACGTGGAGTTCTTCGACGCGGTCGGTGACGGGCAAGGGCAGGTCCTCCTGCGGCGCGTGTTCGCCGATACCCAGAACTACCTCATGCGGGTCGATCTGCCGACCGACCTGGTCCAGAACTGGAACGCCGCCGCGGGACAGTACGCCGGCCCGTTCGCCTTCACGCGCACCGGCGCCGCCCTGTTCACCGAGGACCTCGGCGTGACCCAGCGCGTCGTACGCTGGGGGCAAGTGGGCCCGGCGACTGTCCTGGACACGCCGCCAGGCGTCGCCTTCGTCCTCCGCTAGGAGTTTGCGCCATAGGTGCAAACTCCGAGCTGCCGCACCGTCAGGTGCGGCGCCAAACAACACTCACGCCTCCGAAGGAGGCGTAGGCGGCCCCAAC
>JAQBVH010000727.1 GCA_027623615.1 Planctomycetota bacterium
GGGGCGATCCACGTCTGGGAGCTCGACACGTCCGTGACCCGGCCCCACCTGGTCCTGGACGAGGCAGAGGTCCTGTTCCTCTCCGAGCCGGCCCTGAGCCCGGTCGGCGACCGGCTCGCCTACGCCCAGGCCTCCGGCCCGATGAAGCTCGACGTGCGCATCGTCGATCTGGACTGGGGCCGGCGCGTGGATCATCTGCGTGCCGAGCGTGAGCCCCTGGACGTGGGAACGGAGCACTGCGCCCTGCGCTTCTCGCCGGACGGGACGAAGCTCGCGCTCACCGTCGAGAGCGGCCTCGTCCGAGTCTGGGACGTCGGAGAGGGCGCGCTCCCCGAACCCCGGCGCATCGACGTCCCCCGTCAGCGGTCCGCCTACGTGTACTTCTCCGACGACGGTGACGGGGCCCTGGTGACCGACTGGGGACGCACCCAGGACGTCACCCAGCTCCGTGGGCTCGACGGGCCGCGCTCCGAGATCCAGGTCGAGCACCTGCCCATGGCGCGAGGCGGCGTCCGCGCCCGGGTCCTCGCCCTGGATCGGTCGCGAGGCTACGTCGCCGGCGGCTCGTCGCGTAGGCAGGTCTACCTCTGGGAGCGCGCCTCGGGGGAGCTACTCTGGACCCTCGACGCCGCGGGCGCGGGGACCTGGAACGTCGGCTTCCTGGGAGACACCCGCTGGCTCGCCGCCCAGTCGTTCGAGGGCATTCGGCTGTGGCACCTGCACTCGCCCGAGTGGCAACGACCCGCGATCGAGACCCCCCGGGGGCCGGGTGCGCTCGCGGTCGGCGACGCGTCCATCCTGACCACCTTCGGGCCGGCGCAGCTGCTGCTCGTCGATCGGCGCACCGGCGCGCGCCGCGCGCTCCCCTGCCCCATGCCGACCGAGCAGGTCCGCGACCTGCTGCTCCAGCGCAGCGGCCAGGACCTCCTCGTCGCCGGTGAGGGGGGCCTGTGGCTGGTCGATCGCGAGGGCGAGGCGCGGCGCCTCGAGGGTCACGCGGGCGCGGTGAACGGCGTGGCTTCGACCGGCGGCGTGGTCCACAGCGTGGGCGAGGACGGTCGCGTGCTGTCGTGGAACATCGTGCCTGGCCAGGTCCCTCCGCCCACCGAGGTCCTGCGCCACGGTCGCCCGCTGCGCGCCCTCGCGACCGGTGCAGACGCGCTGTCCGTCGCGGACGACCAGGGCACGGTCCGGCGCAGCCTGATGGGTGACGCCCCAACCACGGAGAGTCCAGCCTCGGAGACGTGCCTGGCCTGGAACCCAGCGGGTACGCTCCTGGCGTTCGGCTCATCCGCGCGCCGGAAGGTCTGCCTGTGGCCAGCGGGCAGCCAGACACGGGCGGTGGCCCTGCCCGCCGCGCCCACTGTCCTCGCCTTCGACCCGCAGCACCCCTACCTGGCCGCCGGGCTCGCAAGCGGTGAGGTCGTCCTCCTGCGCCACGACCTCGTGGACCCGCTCCCCTGCGTGGTCTGGAGCGGCCAGGCCCCGCTCGACCTCGCCTACGCCCCGGGCGGTGAGGTCCTCGTCATCCGGTCCGGCGACGGCGTGGTGCACCGGATCGCCGCGAGCGCCGAGGTCCTGGCGGCCGACCTCGCGCAGCGGCTCCCGGACGAATGAACGCTGGATTCCGCTGCCGGCTCCCCCTGCGCGACACGCATCCGTCGACATGAACCAGACGCACCAGAACCAGGACGTCGGCGCCGGCATCGCCGTCGGCGCCCTCCGCGGCCTCGCCATCCTCCTGCTCATGGTCAGCCTCTTCACGGTGGGTTCGCACCTGCACTTCTCAGCGCAGGGGGGCTCCGCCGAGATCCGCGCGGGCGAGTCGATGCAGGCCTACGGACTGCGCAGGGCCGGCATCGAGGGCTACTACGAGGGCCTCGCCGGCCTGCCGGAGGACGCGTCCTGGGCCGAGGTCGAGCGCGAGGCCCGCAGGGCCGTGACGACCATGCGCTGGACCCTCCTGGCCTCGATCGTCCTCCTGATCGGGATCGCGCGGCGCAAGATCTGGTGGATGCGCGGCGCGGTGCTCGGGTCCATCCTCGTGAGCCTCGTCGTCTCGGGCGGCGTCGGTTGGCTCTTGCTCCTGTCCGGAATCCTCGTGCTGCTGCCGCCTGTCCAGCGCTGGTGCCTGGCCCACGCGGACGGCGCGGCGCCTGCGCCTGCGAGCCCGGCCTGACCGGGCCCCGGTGGGAGCTTGCTCCGCGGGTGCGCGCAGGCCCTCAGAGCTCGATCGTCCTGCCCGAGCGGAACGCCTCGTCCGCCGCCAGCACGATGCGCATCGAGTTCAATGCGTCCTCGAGGTGCTGGGCCGGGTCGAACTCGCCCGCGATCGCCTGCGCGAACAGCTCTTGCTCGAGCTTGCACAGGCCGTCGTGGTCCGGCTCGCTGGTCGTGTCGACCCACTCGTCGGCCCGCAGGAACTCGTCGTTCGCGTCGCGCTCCTGGTGGTGCACGCGCAGGGTGTTCGTCTTGGTGTGGGCGTCGACGTCGGAGCTCTGGGCGTCGCGCTCGTCGCCGCCGCGGTCGACGATCGAGACGCAGCCCTTCGGACCGATGACGTCCTTCACGAAGTACGCGACCTCGCTCATCATCGGACCCCAGCCGGCCTCGTACCAGCCGACCGAGCCGTCGTCGAACGTGACCTGGAGCATGCCGTAGTTGTACATGCCAGGCTTGAGCTCCTCCGAGAGCCGCGCGCCGATCGCGGAGACGCGCACGGGCTTGGCGCCGGTCATCTGGCACATCACGTCCACGTAGTGCACGCCGCAGTCGACGATCGGCGACATCGACTGCATCAACGCCTTGTGGGTCTGCCACTTCTCGCCAGACGATTGCTGGTTGAGGTTCATCCGCATCACGAGCGGCCGCCCCAGTCCATGGGCGGTTTCAATGAACCGCTTCCAGGTGGGGTGCACCCGCAGGATGTAGCCCACCACGAGCTTT
>JAQBVH010000004.1 GCA_027623615.1 Planctomycetota bacterium
GAGCCGCTGGTGCCCGGCGCACAGGTTCCGTTCCAGGGCGCTCGCACACCGGGTGGCGTGGACTCCGCACAGCAGCCCTCCGAGCACGGGACCCAACTGGTCGGGCCCGAAGAACGGTCCGGGGACCCGTCCGGCAGCGCTGGCCCGAGTGAGCTCGAGCTGGTCGAGCACCGCTATGCCAGCGACAGCTTGAAGACCACCGGCACCCTCCGGCACGGCCGGCGTGAAGGGACCTGGACCGAGTACTGGGAGAACGGTGCGGTCATGATGACCGGGGACTGCGAAGCGGGCCTCCGGGTCGGGCCCTGGACCTGGTACTACGAGGACCGCAGCGTCAAGGCCGAGGGCTCCTACGTGCAAGGCCTCAAGGTCGGCGAATGGTCGAGCTACCACGATAACGGCCTGCTCCTCAAGCGGGGGCATTACCAGGCGGACGAGCAGAGCGAGTGGTGGAAGGTCTACTACCGCGACGGCACGCTGATGGAGCACGGGCGCTATGTGCGTGGTGTGCGCCAGGGCCACTGGGAGTTCTTCGACAAGGACGGCGAGCTCGGTCCGCGGACCGGGACGTACGCCGACGGTCGACTGGTCCGGCAGTAGAGGAGCCGCAGTAGAGGCACCGCAGTAGAGGCACCGCAGTAGAGGCACCACAGTCGAGGCACCGCAGTAGAGGCACCACAGTAGAGGCACCGCAGTCGAGGCACCGCAGCACCGCAGTCGAGGCACCGCGGTGCGGCCGGGGGTGGCTTGCCAGACCCTCTCCGACGTGTGCAGTTCGGTGAAGCGCGCTGTCCTGGGGAGCTGCAAGCCGCTCCGCGGGCAAGGCGCCCCGGCTCAGCCGCCGCGGGTGTGCATCTCCAGGTGCGGGTCGCGGCGCAGCTCGTCCTGGGAGGCGAGGGCCGCACGTTCCGCCAGTGCCAGGCGCTCTTCAGCGCCGCGATCGGCGCGCACGCCCCAGGCGCGTTGGATCCTGCGTGCGAGGGCTTGGCCGTCCTCACCGGCACGCAGGGGACCACGCAGGTCGAGCCCCTCGCGTCCGTAGAGGCAGGTGAACAGCCGACCGTCCGCGGTCAACCTGGCCCGGTCGCAGCGCGCGCAGAAGGGCGCGGTTGTCGAAGCGATGATCCCGAAGCGCTGGCCGCTCGCCGCGAGGGTGAAGCGTTGGGCGGGGGCGGCGCCGGCAGCCTCGGCCTCGATCGCTCCGGAGGCCTCGCTGAGGCGGGTCAGGATGTCCTCGCGGCTGACGACGGTCTTGGCGTCCCACTGGGTCGCGCCGCCCACGTCCATGTACTCGATGAAGCGCAGCTCAGCCCCGATCTCGCCGGCGTAGCGCAGCATCTCGACCAGCTCGTCGTCGTTCGTCCCGCGCATGACGACCATGTTGAGCTTCAAGGGCAGCCCGGCGGCGCGGGCCGCTTCGATGCCGGCCAGGCAGCGGTCGAGGGCATCGCGGCGCGTGAGAGCGGTGAAGCGGTCGGCGCGCAGGGTGTCGAGGCTGACCGTCGCGCGGGTCAGGCCGGCGGCGACGAGTGGCTGGGCCTGTTCGCTCAGTCCGATCCCGTTGGTGGTCAGGGCGACCTCACGCAGACCCTCGAGGGCCGTGAGCTGGGCGACGAACTGATCGAGGCCTCGCCGCAGGAGCGGCTCGCCCCCCGTCAGGCGCACGCGGTCGACGCCGGTCGCGCAGAAAGCGCGCACGAGAGAGGTCAGCTCCTCGTAGTCGAGGATGCGCTCCCGGGGCAGCCAGGTGTACTCCTCCTCCGGCATGCAATAGCTGCAGCGCAGGTTGCACCGGTCGGTCACCGAGACCCGCAGGCTGCGCAGGGGGCGGCCGAGCTGGTCCAGCTGGGAGGGATCGGGGGTCACCGACATGCCCTCGCAGTCTATCAGCAGGCAAGCCCGTTAGACTCCGGGCGTGAGCACCAAGGACACGACTTCCAGACCCCGGACCCTCGGCGAGCTGCGCGCCTCGGATTGGCGCAGTCGCAGCGTGCGCACCGAGCTGCGCGAGAACCTGATGCTGCGCCTGCCCGAGGGCCTGCCGGTCTTCGAGGGGATCATCGGCTTCGACGAGACCGTCGTGCCCCAGCTGCAGGCGGCGCTGCTCTCCGAGCACAGCGTCCTGCTGCTCGGACTACGGGGCCAGGCCAAGACGCGCCTGATCCGTGGGCTGCCGAGCTTGCTCGACGAGTGGCAGCCTTACGTGGAGGGCAGCCCGCTGGCCGAGGACCCCTTCGCGCCGATCCTGCCCGGGACCCGCACGCGGGTCGCCGAGCTGGGAGCGGCGACGCCGATCGCGTGGCGGCACCGGGACGAGCGCTTCCAGGAGAAGCTGGCGACGCCGGACGTGACCGTGGCCGACCTGATCGGGGACCTCGATCCGATTCGCGCGTCGCGGCTCGGGCTCGACCTCTCGGATCCGGAGGTGATTCACTACGGGCTCGTGCCCAGGGCCAACCGCGGCCTGTTCGCGGTCAACGAGCTCCCCGACCTGGCGGCACGCATCCAGGTGGCCCTGCTCAACGTGCTCGAGGAAGGCGACATTCAGCTGCGCGGGTTCCCCCTGCGCTTGCCCCTCGACCTGGGCCTGTTCTTCACGGCCAACCCCGAGGACTACACGAACCGCGGCAGCATCATCACGCCCCTGCGCGACCGCATCGCGAGCCAGATCCTGACCCACTATCCGCGGGGCCGCGAGGAAGCGGCGGCGATCACCGATGGCTCGGCGCGCATCGAGCGGCGCACCTCCGTGACGCTCGAGGTGCCCGACTTCGTGCGCGACATCGTCGAGCAGGTGGCCTTCGAAGCGCGCAGGAGCGACCTGGTCGATCAGACCTCCGGCGTCTCGGCGCGCCTCCCGATCGCCCTGTACGAGGCGGTCGTCTCGGCTGCCGAGCGACGCGCCTTGCTCACCGGCGAGAAGCTCGCGGTCGCGCGCGTCGGCGACGTGCTCGCCAGCGGGGCGGCGGTGAACGGCAAGCTCGAGCTTGTCTACGACGGTGAGCGCGAAGGCCTGCGCGGGGTCGCGGACCGGGTGCTCGGCGCCGCGGTCAAGACGGTCTTCGACGAGTGCTTGCCGGACGCCTACTCGGGCGAGGGTGAGGACGCGCCCTACCATACGCTGCTCGCCTGGTTCACGGCTGGCGGCGAGATCGAGCTGTCGGACGCGCTCTCCAGCGTCGAGCTCGCGCAGCGCCTGGAACAGATCCCGGGGCTGCGCGTCCTGGTCGAGGAGCGCATGCATCTGCCCGAGATCGACGGGCACCGCGCTGCGGCCATGGAGTTCGTGCTCGAGGGGTTGGCCCAGAGCTCCCTGCTCGCGCGCCAGGACGCGGCGGGCAGCCGCAGCTACAAGGACATGCTGGGAGAGATGGCCCGCGGCCTCTGACGCGATGCGCTGGCGCTACACCCGCTTCGACGTGGAGGCGAAGAACCGCGAGGAGCTGCTCGAGCAGCTGCGGCGGCTCTTTCACGACCTGCTGCTGCAGTCGGGCGGTGATGTGGAGCTGGCCTTCGAGTGGATGAAGCAGATCGACGAGCGCTACGGGATCTTCCAGCGCGGGGTCAGCCTGGCCGAGCTGCGCGAGCACCTCGAGGCGCGCCGCACGATCGCCACGGGACCCGGAGGTGCGGCGCTGCTGACCTCGACTGGCGAGGCCCAGCTACGGCAGGAGTCCCTCGACCAGGTCTTCGCGGGCCTCTCCCTCGGCCCGGCCGGAGATCACCGCGTCGGGCGACCGGGGGTCGGCGGTGAGCGCATGGGGGAGACGCGCCCGTGGCAGTTCGGCGACACCTTCGAGGCGCTCGACGTGCCCTCGTCGCTGCGCAACGCCCTGCGGCGCGGTGGGGTCGAGCTGCACGAGGAGGACCTCGAGGTCTACGAGAGCGAGCACGCTGCCACCTGCGCGACCGTGCTGCTGCTCGACCTGTCCCACTCGATGATCCTCTACGGCGAGGACCGCATCACGCCCGCCAAGCGGGTCGCCATGGCGCTCGCCGAGCTGATCCGCACGCGCTACCCCAAGGACGACCTCGACGTCGTGACCTTCGGGGACGAGGCGGTCCAGGTGCCCATCGAGCGGCTGCCCTACGTGACCGTGGGACCCTTCCACACGAACACGCGCGAGGCCCTGCGCCGCGCCCAGGACATCCTGCGGCGCAAGAAGCACCTCAACCGTCAGATCCTGATGATCACGGACGGCAAGCCCTCGGCGCTGACCGAGCGCAACGGCGAGATCTACAAGAACCCCTTCGGCCTGGACCGGCGCGTGATCGCCAAGACCCTCGAAGAGGCGGACCGCTGTCGCCGGGCGGGCATCCCGATCACGACCTTCATGCTGACCGAGGACCCGGTGCTGGTGAAGTTCGTCGAGGAGTTCACGGCGATCAACCGTGGCCGAGCCTACTTCTCCGGCCTGGGCAAGCTCGGTGATTTCCTCTTCGTCGACTACGTGCGCAATCGCCGGCGCAGCGTGCGCTGAGGGCACGCTCGCGTAGCCGGAGCGATCCGCGAGGTCGGAGTTTCGGGGGAGGTCGTCGAAGAACCGGTCTCGGGTGGAACCTGATTTCGGGCGACCTTCGCGACGGCGCACAACTCGCCTCCCTTGGGGCGATCCCGAAATCCCTAGAAGTCCTCTTCCGGCGCCCGCACTCGCTTGTCCTGCTCCACGATCTGGCGCAGGACCTTCTTGGTCAGCGGGTCGGTCTTGGCGTCGGGCCAGCCCTGCCAGCGCACGATGCCCTGGCTGTCGACGACCAGCACGTGGGGGATGCCATCTACGCCCAACTGGCCCTTCATGATCGCGGAGGGGTCGATGGCTATCGGGTAGTCGACCTGCACCTTCTCGAGGAAGGCCTTCACGGTCGCCGCGTCCTCGTCGCTGACTCCGATGATCGCGACCTCGTCGCCGAACTCGGCCGTCCACTGGTTCATCTCGGGGATGAGCTTGCGGCAGGGTTCACACCAGGTGGCCCAGAAGTCGATCACGACCACCTTGCCCTGTCGGTCCGGCTCCTTGGTGATCCATTCACCGATCACGAAGTCGGGCGCCTGCTTGCCGCGGTAGTCGTGCTTGGCGTAGAGCTTCTTTTGCGGCGTCTCCGGCCAGCCGCTGTCGACGAAGTCACGCGAGCCCTGCGCGGTCACGTTCGTCTCGGCGCCGCGCTGCTTGCGGTCCGCGTTGATCACCTGGGCGACCAGTTCGGTGGTCAAGGCGTCCGGTTGGGCCGCGGGAACTCCCTGCCAGCGCACGATGCCCGTCGAGTCCATCAGGATCACGTGGGGAATCGCCGTCACGTTCAAGGAGGACTTGAGTCTGCCGCCCTGGTCGAGGGCCTGGGCGTAGGTGAACGACCTCGCGGCGAGGAAGTCTGCGACCTTGCTCCCCCAGGGCTGTCCCTGGGCGTCGCGGCTCTCGGGGTGTTGGCTGCTGACGCCTATGACGACCAGGTCCTCTCCGAAGCGCTCGTGCCACTCCTGAAGGTCGGGCATCCCGCGCACGCAGGGCCCACACCAGGTCGCCCACAGGTCGATCAGCACGCACTTGCCCGCGAGGTCCGGCTCCTCGGTCAACCAGGTCAGCCCCGCGAGGGTCGGGCCCTGCTCGCCGCGCACGTCCTTGCCGTTCAGGCGCTTGTCCGGCATCGCCGGCCAGCGGGTGGAGACGACCTGCTCCTCCTCGGCCTTCTCCACGTAGGCGATCAGCTTGCGCTGTCCTTCCCAGGGCTCGGCCAGGACGGCCCCGATGGCCTGGTCCATGTAGAGGTTGCCCTCCTTGTCAGCATTCTTGTTCAGCCCCGCCATGCGGACCTTCCCGTCCCGGTCGATCAGGAAGTAGGTCGGCCAGAACTTCATGGTCAGGGCCTGCTCCAGCGTGCCGGCCTTGTCGGCGGCGACCACGTACGGCAGGTTCTCCTTCCCGATCAGGTCGGCGTGGTTCTGGGCGCCGCGCTTGGAGTGCACGCCGAGCACGACGAAGCCTTGCTCCGCGTACTTCTCGTGCAGCTCGACCAGGTAGCCGAGCTCGCGCGTGCCCGCCCAGCTGCCCCACAGGTGCAGCAGGACCACGTTGCCTTGGAAGTCGGTCCAGTCGAGGGCCGCGGTGTTCTCCCACGAGCCGAGGCCGGCGAGGGACGGGGCGGCCTGGCCCTCGAGGGCGTTCCACGCGTCGACGGGGCACTTGGCGCGCCGGTCACGCCACTCGGGCGGATCGTCGAGGCAGAAGGCGGTCGAGGGAGCGGCGACGAGAAGGGCGAGGAGGGGAAGTCTCATGGCAATCGTTCGAGTCGGTCCAGGGCTCCATCTTAGAGTGCCCGGCCGCGGTGCGGGTGCGAAGCGTGTAGTGGCGCAGGCCCGCCCCGAAACGGTTCCATCGGACCGGGATTTGGTGAGACTCCACACCGGGGCCGCCTCCTGCCAGTTTCGCCCAATTTCGTTCCGGGTCAGGGGCCCTGATCACGCGGTACAGGGTGTTTGCGGAGGTCCCATGAAGCTCGCCTTAATCGCCCTAGTCCTGTCGTCCGCCCCCGGTCTGGCTCAACATCAGATCAAGGCCCGCAAGATCCTCAGCGCCCCGCGCGATGCGGGGGTCTATCACGTCGCGACCGGGACCTGGTCCCGGCCCAAGTCCCAGGCCTCGCTCGGGCCGGATGTAATCTACCGGGCCGATGCGCCGTCGGGATACTTCGGCGTGGGTTGGCAAGGGGATTGGGCGATGGACGAGGGCACCATGCCCGGACCGACCCATCCGAGGGGAGGCTCCCAAGAGTCGTACGTCATCGACGGGTTCGCGTTCTCGTACTGCACGCTTGGGGCATCGGTGAAGTGGAAGTTCTTCTTCCTCGACAGCTACGTGTCTTGCGCCGGCCCCCAAGACTGTTCCTCGGTTGCTAGCCCGGTCTATTCCTTGAACGCACCCGGCGCGGGCGCCTGCTGGACCGTGACTCTTGACCTCTCCGGAGGCCAGGAGTTCTGTCTCGAGGCCGACGGCGGCAGCTGCAATCCCGGGTATCAAGGCGTCGGGGGTGGTCGGGACCATTTCGGAATCGCGCACGAGTTCTCCACGACCATGGGGCAGGCCACCGGACCGATTCTCGCCGGCTTCGACCCAGACTGGGCGCCAGCCGGGCAGGGGACTTGCTATGACGCCGCGCTGACTTGCGCTTCCGGCGCGAGCGGCTTGGGTGGACTTGACCAGTTCGAGGTCGCTGAGGGCGGGATCGGTCCCGGGTGCTACTCGTTCGGCGGCTACCTGGCGTCCTTCTCCGGCTGCGGGGGGCCGAGTCGCATTCCCGGCGCCCAGTTCGCCGCGACCCTGTTCACGGACTGCGCGGACTCTATCTGCGCTGATCCGTGTGGCGACCGCTATTGCCTGTCCGGACCCGACCAGGTCGGGGTCCTGACGATCGACACCTGTGACCTGGCATCCGGAAGCGCGACGATCACTGCGACCCAGACCCAGAGCGTGAGGACCGCGTATCTTTGCGTTTCTGCAAACAACGGGGTGATCACCGATCCGCCGGGTGCGGTCGGTGACCTGTGCCTTGCAGGTGTTGGCCCGATCGGCCGATATGTGCGCGACCTGCGCTTCCCTAACGGCAGCGGGACCTGGTCGATCGACCTCATCTCCGACGCGACCGGTGCCGGCGTTGGCGCCTTACCGGACCCGCCCGGCGGCGTGCTCGCCTTTGGCGAGACCTGGCACTTCCAGGGGTGGGGTCGCGTCCCTGGGGGCAGCCGGTTCACGACAGCGTTGGAAGTGACCTTCCATTAGGAGACCGCACGGTTCGGCGTGGGCCCGGTCAGGAGCACGCCGCAGTAGGCAGGACGCCGTCGGCTTTTTCTCGCTTCGTGCCGGCGCACCCGAGCTCCCACGCCGTGGCGTGGGAGCTCACCCTTGCTCAGCTCGCGTGGACCTTCAGGGTCTCGCCAACTCGGGTCATGAGGCCGCGCAGTTCGTCATAGTCGGGATGCTGCAGGCGCACCCAGGCGTTGGCCATGTAGCCGGCTTCGACACCTTGGGTCACGGAGCCCGGCCGCGGCAGGTGAGCGTCGATGACGCAGTCCGCGAGCTCTTCGAGGATCTGAGTGCCCTCGTAGTGCTGGATCCTCCCGTCGCCGCTGGGGCGCAGGGCGATCATGCCCGCCGACCGCGCCCGACTGGCCCTGGCCGGCGTGTCGCCGTGCACGAGCAGGCGCGCCCACTCCAGGTACAGGTCCAGGTCGTTCGCCGCCCCGTAGACGTCCCAAACGCGCACGCCGGGCGGACGGCAACCGATCTCGCTGAACTTCAGCCCCTTGGGCCCGAAGAACCACTCCATGTGGGTCGGGCTGGTGCCGATGCCCAGGGTCTCGATCACCTTCTGACCCAGCGCTCGCACCTGGGTGTACTCGTCCGAGGAGTCGATGCGGTTCGAGGTGATGATCTGCGGCGAGACCCAGCGCGTGCGCATCGCCTCGAGCACGCCCGGGTAGTAGTGGGCCACGAAGTCGTGCACGACGCGGCCGTCGACGCAGAGGGTGTCGTAGATCGCCTCGTGCCCCTCGACGAATTCCTCGATCGCAGTGGGCCTGCCCCGGTCGAGACCGCAGTCGATGATCGCTTGCTCGAGCTGCTCGTCGTCGTCGACCTTGAAGGTCCCCGATGCCCCCGCCGCATCACGGGGCTTGAGGATCAAGGGGTAGCCTTCCTGGGCAGCGAAGGCGCGCGCCTCCTCGGCTGAGCTCGCGCCGATCGAGTTCGCGCAGGGGACACCCGCCGCGCGCAGGGCCTCCTTCATGGCTGGCTTGTCGCGGCACAGGAAGGCGGTGCGCTCGCTCGTCCCAGGGATCTCGCAGCGCTCGCGCACCCGGGCGCAGGGCAGCACGTGGGCCTCGACCGTCGCCTCGAGCCGGTCGACCCACTCGCGGGCCTGGCAGCGACGCACGGCCTGCTCGAGGGAAGGCTCATGGGTTACCGACGGCACGCGCTCGTAGCCGTAGAGCCACGACTGCAGGTCGGGGTCGAGGGCCTCGCGCGCGCCCTCGCCGATGCCGGTGACGCGGGCGCCGACGGCGGCCAGGGCGCGGACGTGCTCCCGTTGGTTGGCAGGGAATCCCGGTTCGAGGAAGAGGACGTGCACGGAGGAAGTTCGATGGGGGAGCGGTGGGCGGAGGAAGGGATTCTAAACAGCTACAGCTCGGGCAGCCGGCGGAACAGGTCCTCGTAGGCGCCGATCTGGTTCTCCCAGGAGAAGTCCCGCTCCATCGCGTTGCGCTGGATGCGCAGGAACAGGTCTGGCTGGCGGTAGAGGGAGATGGCGTGCTCGAGCGCGCCGAGCAACGCGTGGCTGGAGAAGTCGTCGAAGACGATGCCCGTGCCCGTGCCGGCGCCCGGCTCGATCGGTTCGACCGTGTCCGCCAGCCCGCCGGTGCGGCGCACGATCGGCAGGGTGCCGTAGCGCAGGCTGTACATCTGGTTCAGCCCGCACGGCTCGAAGCGCGAGGGCATCAGGAACAGATCACTGCCAGCTTCGATCAGGTGCGAGAGGGGCTCGTCGTAGCCGCGCCAGAAGCCGACCTTGGTCGGAAACGTCTCCTGCAGCCAGTGGAAGTAGCTCTCGTAGCGGTCTTCGCCGCTGCCCAGGATCACGAAGCGCAGGTCCTCGCGGTGCAGCAGCACCGGCAGGGCGTCGGGCACCAGCTCGAAGCCCTTCTGCGGCGTGAGGCGCGAGACGCAGCCGAGCACGGGCACGTCGAGGTCCTCGGTCGCCAGACCGAAGCGCTCGAAGAGGGCGCGCTTGCACTCGCGCTTGCCGGACAGGTCGCTCGCGTCGTAGTGCGCGGGCAGGTGAGGGTCGCTCGCGGGGTCCCACTCGTCGACGTCGATCCCGTTCGGGATGCCGATCAGGTGGTCGGCGCGCGCCCGCAGGAGACCCTCGAGACCTTCTCCGTACTCCTCACCCTGGATCTGGTGGGAGTAGGTGTGGCTGACCGTGGAGATCGCGGTCGCGTAGAGGATGCCGGTCTCCATGAAGGAGAAGTACCCCTCGTCCAGATGCTCCTGGTGCAGGAGGTCTCGGCGGTCGTCCAGGCCCAGCGCTGTCGTCATGTGGGCCGGGAACTTGCCCTGGTAGGCCAGGTTGTGGATCGTCAGCACGCTGCGCGTGTTCGCGAAGAGCTGGTCCCACTCGTAAGCCGTGCGTAGGTACAGCGGCGCCAGCGCCGTGTGCCAGTCGTGGGCGTGCATCACGTCCGGCGCGAAGCCCTCCCGTTGGCAGACCTCGAAGGCGGCCTTGGTCAGGGCGGCGAAGCGGAAGGCGTCCTCCTCATCGCCGCGGTAGAGAGCCTCTCCGCCGTACAGGTCGGGCGCGTCGATGCAGCGCACGGCGACGTTCGAGTCCGGCAGGTCCGTCAGGCGAACGCGAGCCTGATAGTGGCGTTCGCCCACTCTCAGCTCGAGGTCCGTGCCCGTGTCCTTGAAGGGCAGCTCGCGCATGCGCCCGTAGAGGGGCATCACGAGGCGCACCTCGTGCCCCGCGCGGTCCAGGTGCCGCGCGAGAGCTGCGACGACGTCAGCCAGGCCACCGGCCTTGGCGAAGGGAGTGACCTCGGCGGCGACCAGGCAGATGCGGAGAGGGGCCATGGCTGGATTCTAGCCAGGGACGAACCGGGACCAAACCGCATCCACGGGACTCGGCGAGCCGAACCGCTGCACGGACCGGAACCCAGCACCCTCATGACACTACTCCTCGCCCCCCTCGCGCTCGCGGCCATGCTGGCCCCGCCCGTTCTCCAGGACGAATCGACGTCCGCGCCGGACTGGGCACAGTGGCGTGGACCGACGCGCGACGGGTCCTGCACGGGCCCTGCCTGGCCGGCCGAGCTGAAAGAGGACTCGTTGGAGCGCCTGTGGCGCGTGGAGATGGGCCCGAGTTATGCGAGCCCGATCGTCGCTGGCGACCGGGTCTTCACCGTGGAGACCAGCGGCGAGCAGGATGAGGTCGTGCGCGCCTTGGATCGCGGCACCGGAGAGCAGCTGTGGGAGACGACCTGGAAGGGGTCCATGAAGGTGCCCTTCTTCGCGAAACGCAACGGCTCCTGGGTCCGTTCGACCCCCGCCTACGACGGCGAGTACCTCTACGTCGGCGGCATACGCGACCGCCTGGTCTGTCTGGCGGGCGCGACCGGCAAGGTGCGCTGGGACGTCGACTTCCTCGAGCGCGACGGGAAGGGCCTGCCCGACTTCGGGATGGTCTGCTCACCGCTGATCGATGGGGAGCACCTGTACATCCAGGCCGGAGGCGCACTGGCCAAGCTGGACAAGACGACCGGCGAGACGATCTGGCGCGGTCTCGAGGACAGCGGAGGGATGGACAGCCCCTTCTCCTCGCCCGTGATCGCGGAGCTACACGGCACTCGACAGCTGCTCATCTCGACCCGTGAGTCCCTGTGTGGGGTCGACCTCGAGACTGGCGGACTCCTCTGGGAGGCCCCGATCAAGACCTTCCGCGGGATGAACATCCTGACTCCCACTGCGGTGGGCGACGCGGTGTTCACGTCGGCCTACGGGGGTCGTAGCCAGCTGCTCGAGCCCGAGAAGGGTGAGGAGGGGTGGAGCGTCAGCCAGTCCTGGGAGTCGCGGCCGCGCGGCTACATGACCTCCCCGGTCGTGATCGACGGGTACGCCTACCTCTATCTGCAGTCGAACCGCTTCTCCTGCGTGCGGCTGTCCGACGGGGAGGTGGGCTGGATCTCCGAGCCGATGGGGGACGAGTACTGGTCGCTGGTCAGCCAGGGGGACCGGATCCTGGCACTGACCCACTCCGGTGAGCTGCTCCTGATCCAGGCCGATCCCAGCGAGTACCGCGAGCTCGGGCGGGTGACCGTCGCCGAGCAGGAGACCTGGGCCCACCTGGGTGTGAGCGGGGACGAGCTTTTCGTCCGCGAACTCGAAGCGATGACCGTTTACCGCTGGAGATAGACCTGTGCGCATCCTTCTGGTTCAACCGGCCCCCTTCGAGGGCGGCCGCATCGGTCTCGAGAACGTCCTCTGGCTCAGCGAGCCGGCAGCGCTGACCGCCGTCGCCGCGATGATCGGGGACGAACACGAGGTGCGAATCCTCGACATGCGCCTGGAGGAGGCGGACCAGCTCCCGCGCGTGCTGGCGACCTTCCGCCCGGAACTGGTCGGGGTGACCTGCATGACGACGGACGCCTATCAGGCCCAGGCGATCCTGCATTGCGCCAGGTCGACACTGGGCGGCGGGGTCTTCACGGTCCTGGGTGGGCACCACCCGACCCTCTGTCCCGAGGAACACGACTTGCCCGAGATCGACGCGATCGTGCTGGGCGAGGGCGAGGACACCTTCCGAGAGCTCGTGCTGCACCTGAGCGAGGGCGGCGACCGCGAGCGGCTCGACCACATCGATGGGCTCGCCTTTCGACGCGGGCAGGAGCGCGTGACCACCGCGAAGCGCTCCCAGGCCCGGCAGCTGGACGAATTCCCGGCGCCAGCGCGGCACCTGCTCGGGGACTACCGCAGTGAGTACTTCTTCGCCTCTGCGGCTGGCATGGTCTCGATCCAGACCAGCCGCGGCTGCGCGTTCGACTGTAACTTCTGCGCGATCTGGGAGTTCTACGAGCGCAAGGTGCGCTTTCTCTCCGCGAAGGGCATCGCCGATCGGATGGAGGAGAGCGAGGAGAAGTTCGTCTTCTTCCTCGACGACAACTTCCTGACGCGGCCCCAGCGCCTGGTCGAGCTCTGCGACGAGATCGAGCGACGCAAGATCAAGAAGTACTGGCTGATCCAGGGCCGCACGGACTTCGTGGTCGAGAACCCTGAGCTCGTCCGACGCATGCGCGACTGCGGCCTGATGATGGTCCTCTCGGGCTACGAGACCAACGACGAGGGCACCCTCGACGCCCTGCGCAAGGACAACACCCGCGCGAACAACCTGGCCGCGGCGGCCATGCTCAACGACCTGTCGATCATGACCACCGGGATCTTCATGGCGCATCCCGACTTCGAGCCTGAGGACTTCGACGCCCTCTACGCCGCGATCAACGAGATGAAGATCACGATCCCCCTGGTCGTGATCCACATGCCCCTGCCGGGCACGCAGAGCTATCGCGAGAACCGGGATCAGCTGCTGACCGAGGATGCGCGCATGTTCGACCTACTCCACGCGGTCACGCCCACCCGTCTGCCGCGGGCCGAGTTCTATCAGCACTACGCCCGCTGGAACGACGCGACCATGTCTGCCACCGACCGCTCCCTGAGCTGGCGCTTCCTGGCGCGCCGTCCGCGCATGATCCTCGCCTTGAGGCGCGGCCTGAAGACCTTCGCGAAGCGGCGCGATATCCTGCGTGCGACCCTTCGCGATCCTGAGACCTACCTGCGGGACGAGGAGCAGATCCTCCATGACCGGCCCCTGAGCCGTTCCTCCTCCCGGCAGACGGACCTGGTGGCCTCATGATCGTGTCCAACACGGCTCCGGGTTTCACCGAGGGCCTGTCCCCCTGGCTGTCCGATCTCCGCGCGGAGGTGGAGTCCCACCCGGGAGTCAACCACTTGCTCCTGTCGCGCCTGGCCACCGGTCGCTACACCAAGAGCGACTACCAGGTCTTTGGTCTGCAGCACTATCCGATGGTGGGGAACTTCACCCGCTACATGGAGCTCCTGCTCCTGCGGGCACCTTCCTCGGAGCAGAAGCTCTGGCTGGCCAAGGTCCTGGTGGACGAATACGGCGAGGGATCGGACGGGGATGACCACGCCACGCTCTACCTCGACTACCTGCACAAGCTCGGCATGCCCGAGGGACTCGAGCACACGACCGCACTCGTGCCCGAGGTCTGGGAGTTCATCGGCGTGCACCTGCGTCTGTGCCGCGAGGAGCCATTCCTGGTCGGTCTCGGCGCGCTCGGTCCGGGGCACGAGTGGGCCATCCCGAAGATGTTCCACCAGATCATCCCGGGGCTCGAGCGAGCTGGGGTCTCCTACGACGACCGCATGTACTTCGACCTGCACACCGAGCAGGACATCGAGCATGCCAGCTGGATGGCGCAGGCCCTCGAGCAGCTCGGTACCAACGAGGAGGCGCGCGCGCAGGTGCGCCGCGGCGCACTCCTGTCCCTCGGCACGCGCTTCCGGTTCTGGACCGGCGTCGAGCGTCACATCGTGGCCCGCCGTCAGCCGACCTCGATCGAGGCGGTAAGGCGTGGGCTGATCGGTCGTCGGCGGCCCGAGAACATCCGCAGCGGCGGTGACCTCGGCCAGCTGCGCGCGGCCGTCGAGAACACTCTGGTGGGTCGCCCTTGGCCGGTCCCGCTGCCCTCCGACAAGGTCCTGCTCGAGGTTGCCCCGTGAAGATCCTCTTCGTCGCCAACAAGAAGAACGCCGATCCGACCGAGCGCGAGCTCTACGAGATGGACCTGATGAACGAGGTCCTGGGGTTCGACCGCTCCCTGCTCGACCTGGGGCTGCTGACCGTCCTGGGCGCGACCCCCGAGCACATCGAGACCTCGCTCCAGGACGAGTACCTGGGCCCGATCGACTACGACGAAGCTTGCGACCTGGTCGCGATCTCGGCCAAGACCTCGTGTTCCCCCGCGGCCTACCGCGTGGCCGATGAGTTCCGGCGGCGGGGCAAGAAGGTCGTGCTGGGCGGCATCCACGCCTCCCTGCGGCCCGAGGAAGCGCTCGAGCACGTCGACTACATCGTGACCGGCGAGGCCGAGACCGTCTGGCTGGAGTTCCTGCGCGACTTCGAGGCTGGCTGCCCCAAGCAGCGCTACGACGCCCAGGGCTTCCCGGACATGGCCAACGTGCCGCACCCCAGCTACGCCAACACGGACCCCAAGCGGTTCCTGTTTCATCAGATCCAGACCACTCGCGGCTGCCCGTACATGTGCCGCTTCTGCTCGGTGCCGGACATCTCGGGTCGGGCGTTCCGCTTCAAGCCGGTCGAGAACGTGATCGACGAGATCCTCTCGATGCCGCGCCGCGGTGCGATGACCGAGCGCCTCAAGGCGCTCTACATGGTCGACGACAACTTCATCAGCCGCACGCGCTACACCAAGGAGCTGCTCGAGGCCCTGGTCCCCCTGCGGGAGCAGGGGCGCATCCCCGACTGGTCCGCGGAGACGACCTTGAACGTGGCCAAGGACGAGGACCTGCTCGACCTGTTCCAGGCCGCGGGCTGCACGACCCTGATCATCGGGTTCGAGTCGGTGTCCCAGGAGACCCTGAAGTCGATGGACAAGGGCATCAACTTCTGCGTCTCCTACGACGAGGCCATCGAGAACATCCACAAGCGCGGCATCTCGATCGTCGGCAACTTCATCGTGGGCTTCGACACGGACCACCTGAGCGTGTTCCGCGACACCCGCGACTTCATCCTCGAGAACAACATCCTCTACCCCTTCTTCAGCATCCTGGCTCCGATGCCTGGCACCGAGCTGCACGAGGAGTTCAAGCGCGAGGAGCGCCTCGATCACTTCGACTGGTCACGCTACGACACGCGCCACGTGCTCTACGAGCCCAAGCACATGAGCCGCGAGCAGCTCATGGACGGGTACGTCTGGCTCTACGAGCAGTGCTACCTGTCCGACAAGGGGCTCGACAACCTGGCGCGCTTCTGGCGCAGGCCCGAGCGGGCGGGTTCGAACTTCGCCGAGCGCGCCTTCATCCGCTGGCGCCTGGCACGGAGCAAGAAGCTGACCGATCAGGGGCGTGACTTCACCCGGCGGGCGCTGGCCCTGCGCAAGGACACGGGCAAGGTCGACATGGCCCAACTGCTGTACTACCTCGACTCCGGGCACTTCGCCGAGTTCCTCTCGCGCTACAAGTCCGAGGACTACGACCTCCACGGCGCCCAGTTCGAGGCGGGTGAGGTCGCGAGCGTGAAGCAATGGGACGACGCCCGCGTGCGCCGCTCGGCTGCCGTCGTCTGAAGGTTCGACACCGCCCTGCAACCCGAGCGACCGCGGCCCGGTCAACCCGGGTGGGCGGGGGAGGCGGTGGACCCGTCCGCGAACGGGTCCTCGGGATCCAGCCAGCGGGCGTGCCCGTCCTCGACGACGAGCAACTCCTCCCACTTCATCCCGATGCGCCCGCGGGCCAGGTGGGGCTCGACCGACCAGAGCCCGTCGCCCGGAGGCTGGTCCGCGCGTGGCGAATCGCTCCAGAAGGGCCAGCCGACCTTGCCAGGGGCGAGTCGATGCAGCGCGGCCCCGCCGAACAGGCGTAGCCCGCTCCCGAACCCGAGGCCAACCATGGACCAGCGCAGAGGGAGCCACGAACGATACACCCGGTGCCCGAGGGCGCCCATTAGGTAGCGCTGCTGGCAGCTCTCCCAGCCAACGGCCGCGCCGTGCTGCGCGACACGTAGGCACAGTTCCCGCGACGTGTGACCAGGACCGATCCAGGTTGGGAGCAGGGCACGCAGCTCGGCGAGCACCTGGCGCCCCTCCTCCAAGCCGGTCCCCGCCGTCCAGCTCACGTCCGCCACACCGTCGCGGAAGACGGGGGCGACATCGAGCACGGCGGAGTCATCCACACCGAGCCGCGTCCCTCCGGGGAGGGCGTCGCCGCGACGTCGGAAGGACGCCATCGTGGACCGCTCCCCGAACCACACGATGGGCTCGTGGAAGAAGGCCACGGCGCCCGCGGCGCGCATCCCGTCCCGGAGACGACGTGCGGTCTCCCGTTCCGTGTCCCCGGGCCGCAACGCGGCGCTCGCATCGAGCAGCACCCGCCGGGCGCGGCGCTGGGCCGCGAGGCGGCCTTCGAGGATGGTCGGGGTCAGACGCACGAGAGCGCGTCACCGACGCCGAAGCGCATGGCGATGGCCTCGGCGCGGTAGTCGAAGATGCGTTCCAGGTCGCGGCGGACGAACAGGCGCTCGACCAGCCGGCCTCCGGGCGCTCGGTAGGCGACGTGGTCCTGGATCCGGGTTCCTCCCTCGATCTCCTCGAAGGTGTGGGTGTGAATCCAAGACCTGTAGGGCCCGCGCACCTGCTCGTCCACGAACCGGTAGGGGGGCTGCCAGCAGGAGATGCGCGTCCGCCACCGGACCGGTACACCGTGCAGGCGGAGCGCGTACCCGATCAAGCTGCCCTCACCGAGCTCCCCCTCCGACAGGCTTCGGATCTGAAAGTGCAGCCACGGTGGGGTGATGGCTTCGAGATTGCGGGGCTCCCCGAAGAAGCGAAAGACCTCTTCGATCGGTACGGGAACGTACTGGACCCGGGCGAGTTCACTCACGGCTTGCCGTCCCATTCCGCCAGCGCCGCCTCCAGGGCCAGCAGGCTTCCGGCGGAGTAGCCCCGGTCGTGAAACCAGCGCACCTCGCCCTGGGCGTCGAGCAACAGCACCCGGATGTTGCGCGGGTTCTCGCTGCCGGTGAACACCTCGAGGTCGCCCGCGTCCCCGCCGTAGATCGTCGCCACCGAGCCCCAGTCCTCACTGGGGATCCCCTTGCGCATGCCCTTGTCGATCCGACTCGAGAGCATGCCCACAAGGGCGCCCGGGATGGTGGGCACCTCGAGCAAGCGCACGTCGAGCTCGGCCTGCAGGAGGCCCAGCAGCCAGCGGTCCGCGTCGAACTGAGCTTCTTGCACGTAGCCGACCAGCAGGACGGCCGGCGCGCCGGCGAGGTCCTCGGGTAAGCGCAGGGTCGTGCCTTCCAGGGTCTCGGCCCCGAGGGAGGGCAGGACCTCGCCAACCGGGTCCCGAGCGGGCTCGCGACTGGCGCACCCGACGCTGCTCCCGATGCCGGCTAAGGCGATGCCAATGACCAAGAGTGTTCCAATGCTGCGCTTACGTTGCATGCAACGAGATTCGATGGGGCGCAGGAGCTGGATGCAACCGCTTACCTGCATCCGAGGGGGTGCGTCGGGCGAATGTGATCTGCGAACGAGAGCCTGCGATGTCCCTTTACTTCCACCTTCGATCCTCCCTTCGCGTCGCCCCCTCGGGGTGGTCGCGGACAGGCCATTGGAAAGGGCCCCTGGGGCGGGGAGGGCTTGCTTGATTCTCGGCGCTCGCACCATTGGGTTGGGCGGCTCCCGGCCGCCCCGCTACTCTCCGCACATGAGTTCGACCGAGCGGCCGCGCGATTCCCTGCTGCAGCGCGTCGCTCAAGGTGATGCGGAGGCGGTGGGTGCGTGCCTCGAGCGCTACGGTCCACTCGTCTGGTCGATCGCCAGGAGCCTCTCCTCCGACGTCGGCCAGGTCGAGGACGCGGTTCAAGAGATCTTCATCGAGCTCTGGCGCAAGGCGGACCGCTACGACTCCAGCAAGGCGGCCGAGTCGACCTTCATCGCGACGATTGCCCGGCGCCGCATCATCGATCGCCGCCGCAGCAGGGCGCGTCAGCCGGAGTCCGAGGACCTGGAGAACCATGACACTCCGGTCGAGGACCGCAGCCTTCACCTTGTCGAGTTGGGGGACGATGCGGCCCGGGCCGCGGAGGCGGTGGCAACGCTCAAGCCCGACCAGCAACGGGTGATCCAGCTGTCGGTGATCGAAGGCCTGACCCATCAGGAGATCGCCGCGACCACCGGTCTGCCGCTGGGGACCGTCAAGAGCCACATCCGCCGCGGCCTGGACCGCGTGGCCCAGATCCTGCGGGGTCGCGAGGACGAGGGAGGTTCACGTTGAGCCCCTCGTACGCGGGATGGAACGACGAGGTCCTGGACCTCGCGACGGAGCACGTCACCGAAGGCCTCGAGCCGCCGCGGCAGGCAGATCTCGAGCGGATCGTGGACCCTGAGGACTTGGCCGGGTTCGAGCTTGCCGTTGCTGCGCTCCACCTCGCCGGTCTGCCGAGGGTCGAGGCGCCGCCCGCCGACGTGCTCGGACGCCTGCACGCCAGCGCGCAACACCGCTTCGCGGCTCGGCCCCCGCGGGCGCCCTGGTGGGGA
>JAQBVH010000728.1 GCA_027623615.1 Planctomycetota bacterium
GTCTTCGTGACCGACCGGTGATTTGGCTCCTGGGCTCACCCGCCAGACAAAGTGTGATGGACCAGGCGATTCCCAGGAACTGCCTCCATGCGCGGTGAACCGAGCACGCCGGGAACCCGTCGATCGTGGCCTGCCCCTGCTCACCACTCTCGTGCCCGGCGAAACGGGCCTGGCTCGCCGGCAAGCCTCCCATCCGCTTGACGCGGGGCTGCAGCGTCGGTGGCGGAGCTACCGGTTGATGCCAGGAGCCCGAATTCGGTGTCCCGGATTGTCGAATTCAGCGGCGTCGTCTCGGTCCATCGTGGACGGCCAAGGGAATCGCCTGATCCGACGGGGAATCTCTCTCGGGATCGTCGGTGGTGTCAACCGCAGATGACCGCTAATGACATGCGCCGGCCTGCAGGGTCCCCATAATTCCCTGTATGACAAGGGTTTCCTGGGCAGGGTGCACGTCAGATTTGTGAGACGAGCTCATGGGGCGGTGCCCGCGGTGGCAGCTGCGGGTTCGGACCGGCGCTCCCAGAAGTGCTCGAAGCGGCCACTGAGCTTGCAGCACCGGAGGGCGATGATGGCGTTGGCGCCGGCCACCGTCCAGTGCATGCCGGCCCGTTTGAGGCGGGTGGCGATGGCGAGTTTGCAGCCGGCCTCTACGACGCCGGAGGACACGCACAGACCCTGAGCGCGGAACTCCGGGTAGCGCATTCGGCCCCGGTTGCGGGCAATGTAGTGGAAGCACTTGCGCGCCTCCTCGTTGGTGTCGGCATGGGCCTGCAACGCCGCCAGGATGTCATCGATCTTGCCTTCGTCCAGCTCGGTTCGTCGCTGCTTGGCCCACTGATCAGCGAGCTCGCTGCCGGCGCCGTAGATGGCCTTGGCCACGTCCCAGAGATGCCCCTTGGCGTGATACAGATCGACGATCTGGATGGCACCGGGGAACTGCTCCTCGGCAAGATTCCAGATCCATGGGGCACCGTCCCCCAAGACGACACGCCGGTCAGCGTGCTCGAAGCCGCGGCGACGCCCCTCGCGTTCGGCGCGTTGAGCGAACTGCGAGGGTAGCTCGTCAGTGTCGCGGCTGGCAGCGCTCTCGATGGCAGCCGAGTAGCTGACCGAGCCGGGGTCGCGCACGGGGTTGCCTTCCTCGTCGCGTCCTTCGGCGCTCCAGACGGTAACCAGTTTGACCTCGCGCGTCTTGGCCGAACCGTCGGGCTGCTTGCCCGCACGGCCCTTCAGCTCCGAGGCTCGCACGGGAACGCCAGTGCCGTCCATGCCCAGGTACATCGTGGCCGCAACGGGCGGCTCGGGCTCCACCAGATCGCTCTCGTCCCGGGAGATCTCCCGACCCAGCGCCTCGGCCTTGCGCTCGAGCTGCTTGGCCGGCACCGGCACGCCAGCCAGCTCCCAGAGCAACTCGCTGCCCTCCGCGAAGCTCACCATCGCCCCTACCTGTCCCACCATCCGAGTGAGCGCCGGGGACAGCGACGTGCCTTCCAGCCCCAGCGCCCGGTCGCGGGGACAGAAGCCCTGACCGCAGCCGCAACAGTGGTAGTAAGCACGCACCAACATGAGCCGCCCCACCACCGTCTCGAACCCCTTGCGACGGCGCCCCGCGTATCGGGCCGCTACGCCACACTGACAGGGCGCCTGCGGCCCCACGTAGTCGGAGGTGTCGGAGTTCAGTCGCCTCTCCAGCAACTGGCCCGCCACGGCCAATGCCCGCCGACGCATGGCCGTCTCGATCGCCTCCAGGTCCAGCGGCTCGCCACCGTCGAGCCCCAGCAGCGCTTCTAGCTCTCGGGCAACCTCCGTGCTGAGCGCTCTCTGGAGCCCCCTTTTTCGGCCCCCTCGGAGGTGGCCACCGACGCTTCCAGCTGTGCGTCGGCCCAGCTCTCGGCAGCTTGCCAGTACGCCTCGAGCTGCTGCCGGAACCGCTGACCCGCCTGGATCTGTCGATGCACCAGCTGTGCCTGCTCGGCGCTCAGATACCGCGATTGCGTGCGCCCCTTCACCGAACGGGTCCAGCTGTAGTAGGGCCCGTGGCGGGCCTCGGAGTGCTCGGCGCAGCGGCACCCCGGTTTGCTGCACTTCATGTAGCGCTCCGACACGGAGCCGCGGCGCATCGGCTTGGCCTCGGCCAGCGCGGCCGCCAGCGCATGCGCCTCGTCAGACACCTTGGTGGGGCTGGGCATCGTAACCTCCTTACGGTGATTGAATCCGTAAGAAAGCCTATCACCCCTCTGCCTTTGTCGCTATTGTCACGATCCCGACGTGCACCCTCCTGGGCAGGGCCCGTTGAATTTTGCCCTATTTTCGACTATAATCAAGATTGTCCACGTGTTTCGCGTCCGAATACTACGGATATCTGTCAAACCTCGGGAGTACCTCATTGCGCTTTGGCGTTGGCGACAAGGTCGTGTATCCAAATCACGGAGTCGGGATCATCGAGGACATCAGGCAGCGCGACATTGCGGGCCTGGACCAGGATTTCTATCACCTTCGCATTCTGGCCAACGAAACCATGGTCATGGTACCCGTTGGTAACTCAAAATCCGTCGGACTCCGCAAGATCTTTGGCAAGCCCGACGTCAGAAAGCTCTTCGGACATCTCCGCGACTCCGAGTTCGAGACCCACAGCAACTGGAAGGGGCGGTACAAGGAGAACGCCGAGAAGATGAGGTCAGGGCATCTTTTCGACATGGCGGATGTGCTGAAGAACCTCATGCACCTGTCCCAGCGCAAGGCTCTCTCGTACCGCGAGAAGCGAATGTACGAGAAGGCCAAGTACCTCATCATCTCGGAGGTCGCGATGGTGGAGGGCAAGGCCGAGCACGAGGTGCAGGGCCAGATCGAGTCGGCACTCGTCGATTGCATTGAAGCCCGCAAGGCTGGCAAGAAGGCGGCTAAGGTCTCCTGATCCGGCTTTGAAGATTGAGGAAGGCCCTGG
>JAQBVH010000729.1 GCA_027623615.1 Planctomycetota bacterium
GGGCCGAGGGCGCACGATGATCGCTGCCCTGCTGTTGACGCTGCTGCCGCAAGCGACCGCGCCGCGGGTCGAGGAGCCCCTCGTCGTCGGTGAGGTCCTCTCCGGTCGCTCCGCGCTGCGAGACGTGCGCGGCAGCCGACGCTCCTACGAGGAGCTGGTCGGCGCAGCGGGCGGTGTGCTCTTGTTCCTCGGGGTCGACTGTCCCCTCGCCAACCTCTACCTGCCGCGGGTGCGCGAGCTGGCCACGCGCTTCGGCGAGCGCGGGGTGCGCTTCACTGGGGTCTACTCCAACGAGAACGAGTTCGCCCCGGAGATCGCCGCCCACGCCTCGGACGCCGACCTGCCCTTCCTGATCGTCAGGGACACGGGGCAGCGGCTGGCCGACCTGGTCGGCGTGGAGCGCACCCCGACGGCCGTGGTCCTCGACGCCGCGGGCAGCTTGCGCTACCGGGGACGGATCGATGATCGGTACAGCGTCGCGACCCGCCGTCCCAGCGCGGAACAGCAGGAGCTGCTCGCAGCGCTCGAGGCCCTCCTCGCGGACCGGCCCATCGCGCGCGCCGAGACGGACGCGGACGGTTGTCTCCTGGACCGGACGCCGCTCGAGCCTGGCATCGGTGAGGTGACCTATCACCGGGACGTCGCCCCCATCCTGCAGTCACGCTGCCAGGCCTGTCACCGGGAGGGTCAGATCGGACCGTTCCCCCTGGAGACCTACGCGGACGCCGCGCGTCGCAGTCGCATGCTGGCTGAGGTCACCGTCGAGCGACGCATGCCGCCCTGGCACGCCGATCCCCGCTACGGGCACTTCGCCAACGACCGCTCGCTGAGCGCGGCTGAGATCGCGGTATTCCGCGCCTGGGCATTGCAGGGTGCGCCGCGCGGCGACGCCTCCGACGGTCCCAAGCCGCCCGCGTGGCCCGAGGCCTGGAACGTCTCCACGCCGGACCTGGTGCTGACCGTCCCGGAGGCGGTTCCGGTCCCGGCGGAGGGCGTGCTCGACTACCACTACGTCCGCATGGATCCGGGCTTCACGGAGGACGTGTGGGTGCAGGAGGCGCAGATCCGACCCGGCAACGCGCGGGTGCTGCACCACGTCCTGGTCTACATCGAGCCGCCCGGGGCCTCGCGCGGGTTCAGTCGTCTGAGCCGCGCCCTCGTGAACTGGGTCCCGGGCACGGTTTCGAAGGTGAACCCGTCCGGCTCGGCGACGCGCATCCCAGCGGGTTCGAAGCTGCTCTGGGAGTTGCACTACACGCCCAACGGCCAGGCGACGACGGATCAGACCTCGATGGCGCTGGTCTTCGCGGACGAGCCGCCGGAGCGCGAGACGACCTTCGGCATCTTCGCGGACTTCTGGATCAAGGTCGCGCCAGGCTCGAGCCATCACCGTGAGGAGCACACGATGCAGTTCCGGGGCGACTCGCGCCTGGTCAGCTTGCGCCCGCACATGCACCTGCGTGGGAAGAGCTGGCGCTACGAGTTGGTCCATCCGGACGGCACCTCGCAGACCCTGCTCAACGTGCCCAACTGGGACTTCAACTGGCAGACGGAGTACTTCTTCGCCGAGCCGATCCCCATCGCCGAGGGGACCATGCTGCGCGCCATCGCGCACTTCGACAACTCCCCCCTCAACCTCGCCAACCCCGACCCCGCCGCCGAGGTTCGCTACGGACGGCAGACGTTCGAGGAGATGATGAACGGGTGGGTGAAGTACGACCTGCCGGTTGCGCGGGGGAGGTGAGGCGCCGTCAGCGCGCTCGGCGCGGGCCGACCTCCATCGGCGCCGGCTCCCATGCCTCGGGGTTCACGACGCTGTTGTCCGCGAACGTCATCACCTCTGGCTCGCACGCGGCGTAGGCGAACGGGCTGCCCGCGGTCACCAGGGTGTTCCCCGTGAGGACGTTGCTGCCCGCCATGTGGAAGCGGATCGGCGCGCCGGAGACCGCGTGGATCACGTTGCCTTCGAAGAGCATCTCGCAGCTCCCCTGGTCCACGAACAGACCGTTGCTCGGCGCGCGCCCCGCGTGCCTGGGTACGTCATGAATGAGGTTGCCGGCGATGCGCGTGTCCGGCTGCCGCCCGAGGGTGTAGATGCCCCCACCGTCGGAGAGCACCTGCATCACGTGATGGATGTGGTTGCGCTCGACGCGATGGCCGCGACTCGGGCTGGGCTCGGGACCCCAGATCCAGCCGAGGGAGATGCCGGTGTACGGCAGGTCCCGCAGCTCGTTGTAGAGGACCTGCACCTCTGCGGCGACGCCGACCCAGATCCCCACCGCGCCGAGGTCGAGTTGCCCGCAGCGCTCCAGGGTGTTGTCCTCACAGCGGATGTGCGTGACCAGGTCCCGCGCCGACGGAGTCTTCGGCGGGTACTGCGCCTCGCCGATCATGATCCCGTTCGCGCCAAGGTCGGTGAACCTGCAGCGGCGGATGCTCCCCTCCCGCGCGCCGGCGCCGAGGACCAGTCCGCAGCCGCCGAGGTGCTCGAAGGCGCAGTCGACGAAGTGGAAGTCCTGGGCGTGGGTGACCTGGACGGCCCCCTCCGGAGCCAGCGCGTGCTGCGGCAGGGCGTCACGGCTGCGATCCTCGCAGAAGGCGGCCTGGATGCCGGCGTAGCCGGCTGGTCGCGCGGTCGCCGCGCTGTAGCGCAGGCTGAGTCCTTCGAAGCGGAGGCCGCGCACGGGTTCGTCAGCATCCCCCGCGACCGTGATCAGTCGGCGCAGCCGAGGTGCGACGACCGCGGCCCTGTCGGGTGACTCACCTGCACGCGGTCGATAGACGAGGTGCCCCTCGACCTGCATCCACTCGCCGGGTGCATCCCAGCCAGCGCGCGCGTTCTCGAAGGCGTAGCGCGGATGCGGCTCGAAGTTGGTGATGAAGAAGAAGGGGTGCCACGCGCCGACGGGGTGAGCGAGGTGCACGCTGCGGGTGGGTTCTTCGA
>JAQBVH010000730.1 GCA_027623615.1 Planctomycetota bacterium
CGCTCGCCTCGGTGAGCTCCGTGCGCTCCGCTGCGCTGCCGGCCCGCGTGGGACTCGCAGCGGGATCAGGTGTCGCCGCGCGCACCAGGGCCGGAGGGACCGCGCGCTCGAACTGCGGCGTCGACTCCACGCCCGCGGGAGGTCGCGGCGAGGGCGGCGGCGCGGCCGCGGAGCCGTCGAGGAGGGCCCAGGTAGTCAGGGCCCCCAGCGCGAGGCCCGCAACAAGGGCGAGCAGGGAGGAAGCGAGCGAACGAGACATCGGGGGAGCGCTCATCCTAAGCCCCCCCTCGTTAGGATCCCCCCATGCCGCGCCTCTTCCTCCTCGATGGCACCGCCCTGGCCTATCGCTCCCACTTCGCCCTGGCCCGTTCGGGGCTGACCTCGACCGATGGTCGTCCGACCGGGGCGACCTATGGGTTCACGATGACCCTGCGGCGCATCCTCGAGCAGGAGGCCCCGGACGCGGTGGCCGTGGCCTTCGACCCGCGCGGCGGCACCTTCCGGCACAAGATGTACGCCGAGTACAAGGCGACCCGCGAGAAGGCGCCCGAGGAGATGATCGCCCAGCTCGACGACATCCGCGACGTCGTGCGCGCCCACGGGTTGCCGATCTTCGAGGTGCCGGGCTACGAAGCGGACGACGTGATCGGCACCCTCGCCAAGCAGGGCGAGGCGGCCGGCTACGAGGTGCTGATCGTCACCGCCGACAAGGACCTGATGCAGCTCGTCAGCGACCGGGTCAAGCTCTACGACGTCTTCAAGAAGGGCGAGGACGTGGTCCTGATCGGGGCGGCGGAGGTCGCGCAGAAGTTCGGCACCGGGCCCGAGGGCGTGGTCGACGTGCTCGCGATCATGGGCGACGCCTCCGACAACGTGCCCGGTGTGAAGGGTATCGGTGAGAAGGGCGCGATCAAGCTGATCGAGGAGTTCGGGACGGTGGAGGGCGTGCTCGAGCACCTCGACGAGGTCAAGGGCAAGGCCAGGGAGTACATCGAGCGCGACCGCGAGCAGCTGCTCCTCTCGAAGGAGCTCGTGACCCTCGACCTCGCCGTGCCCCTCGAGCAGAGCATCGCCGACTTGGGCCCGCCCGCGCCGGACGTCGAGAAGCTGCTGCTGCTCTTCCGCGCCCTCGACTTCCAGACGCTCGTCAAGAAGGTCGCCGAGACGAGCACGAAGCCGCCTGCGGCCGCCGTCGCGCGGGACTACATCACCATCGAGGACCGCGCCGGCCTCGAGGCGATGATCGCCGAGCTGCGCGAGGCGGGCAGCTTCGCGTGGGACACCGAGACGACAGGGCTGCGCCCGCTCGAGGCGAAGCTGGTCGGGATGTCCTTCAGCGCGCGGGCGGGCCGCGCGTTCTACGTACCCTTCAACGCGTTCCCGGATGTGATCGAGGGTGGACCGCAGCAGCTGCTCGCGGCGCTCGCGCCGCTGTTGACCGACCCGGATCTCCAGCGCGCTGGACAGAACTACAAGTACGACGCCCTCGTGACGGGGGAGGCCGGCCTCGAGGTGCCGGCGCCGGACTTCGACACGCTGGTGGCGAGCTACACGATCTACGGCGCGCTGCGCCGGCACTCCCTCGACGATCTCGCGCTGCACTACTTCGACCTGGCCAAGATCGGCACCACCGAGCTGATCGGCACGGGTCGCAAGCAGATCACGATGGCCGAGGTCTCGATCGAGCGGGTCGCCGAGTACGCCTGTGAAGACGCGGACGTCACCTGGCGACTGAAGGAGGTCCTCGAGCGGGAGCTCGAGGAGACCGGCAACCAGGAGCTGTTCCACGGCCTCGAGATGCAGCTCGTGCCGGTGCTGACCGCGATGGAGCGGCGCGGCATCCGGCTCGACGTCAGCGTGCTCGAGGAGCTCGGCAAGACCCTGGGCAAGGAGCTGGAGGCGGCCGAGGACGAGGTGCGCCGCCTCGCGGGCGAGCCCGGCATGAACGTGAACAGCACGAAGACCCTGGGCGCGGTGCTGTTCGAGAAGCTGCGCATCCAGGAGGCAGCCGGGGTCAAGAAGCCCAAGCAGACCAAGACCGGATGGGCCACGGACCACGCCACCCTGACCCAGCACTACGCGGACGTGGAGATCGTGCAGCGCCTGCTCGAGTACCGCGAGGTCTCGAAGCTGCGCAGCACGTACGTGGAAGCCCTCCCGCACTTCGTGCACCCGCGGACCGGTCGCGTGCACTGCCACCTCAGCCAGACGACGGCGGCGACGGGGCGCCTGGCCTCGAGCGACCCGAACCTGCAGAACATCCCCGTGCGCACCGAGCGCGGCCGCAAGCTGCGCGAGGCGTTCGTGCCGCGCGTGGCGGACGAGCACGGCGAGTGGGTGCTGCTCGCGGCGGACTACAGCCAGGTCGAGCTGCGCATCATGGCGCACCTGTCGGGGGACCCGGGCTTGACGGCGGCCTTCGAGCGCGGCGACGACATCCACGCCTCGACCGCCTCGGTGATCTTCGACGTTCCGCAGGACGCGGTCGACCGGGGCATGCGCTCCCAGGCCAAGGCGATCAACTTCGGGCTGCTCTACGGCATGGGCTCGCAGCGACTCGCGCGGGACACCGGGCTGACCGTGACCGAGGCCAAGGCGTTCATCGAGCGCTACTTCAGCGCGTTCCCCAGCGTGCGCGCGTGGATCGACGGCGTGCTCGACGCGGCGCGGGCGAACGGCTACGTGGAGACGCTGATGGGTCGCCGGCGGCCGATCCCCGACATCAACTCCTCGAACAACCGCGCGCGGGTGTTCGCGGAGAACACGGCGGTGAACACGCCCGTGCAGGGTTCGGCGGCGGACATCATCAAGCGCGCGATGATCGACCTCGAGGCGCGCCTGTCGAACTCGGAGCTGAAGGGGCAGATGCTGCTGCAGGTGCATGACGAGCTCCTGCTCGAAGTGCCGCTGAGCGAGCTCGCGGCGACCACGGAGATGGTGCGCG
>JAQBVH010000731.1 GCA_027623615.1 Planctomycetota bacterium
GGCGCCCGAGCGGTCCCGAGGACCGGCGCCCCGTGCCCCACCTGCCCGCCACCGCGCGCACGGATCAGCTGCTGGTCGCGATGCGTCAGGCCGGCGTGCAGATGGCGATCGTGATGGACGAGTACGGGGGCACGGCTGGCATCGTGACGCTGGAGGACCTGTTCGAGGAGGTGGTGGGGGCGATCACCGAGCGGGCGAGCGAAGTCCCCGAGATCGTGCCCGAGGGCAAGGGCGTGCGCGTGGACGGCGCAGTGCGGATCGAGGAGGTCGGCGACGCCCTGGGCGTGGTGCTCGAGCACGAAGAGGTAGACACCGTGAGCGGGCTCGTGCTCGCCCTGCTCGGCAGACGCCCGGTCGTGGGCGACGTGGTCGACTACGACGGTGTGCGCTTCGAGGTGCAGGTACTGCGCGGGAACGGCGTGGGGAGCTGCGTCGCGTCGCTCGCCAAGGGGACCTGGACGACCAAGGGGAAGGTGTCGGAATGAGGCTCGCGGGAGTGTGCGCGCTCGCGTGGTGTGCGTTGGCGGCGCCCTTGCGAGCGCAGGCGAGCCCGGTCGGGCAGGGCGAGGTGCTGGGCGTGATCGTGCGTCTGTTCGAGGGGATGCGCACCGCGGACAGCGCGATGGCCCGGAGCACGCTCGCCGAAGGGGCGCGCTTCGCGGTGGTCGAGGAGGGCAGCCCGGAGCCTCGGCTCGCGTTCGAGCCGATGGACGGATGGCTCGCCGCGCTGGCTGGCTCGCAGGGCCGGTGGGAGGAGCGCATCTACGACGTCGAGGTGCGCGTGGACGGGCGCATCGCGTCGGTCTGGGCGCCGTACACGTTCTACCTGGACGGCCGCGTGCTGCACTGCGGGATCGATTCGTTCGAGCTGCTGCGGGGCGCCGGCGGGTGGAAGATCACCCAGGTCGCGGATACGCGGCGCACGGACGCCTGCCCTGATCCTGCGAGCGACCCCTAGCAGGCTGCGGAAAATCGGACAGACACGAAGGCAGCCGGGCAGCGGAAGGGGCCGTTGGGCGGTGAAGTGCCCGGTCTCGGAGCCCGTTTTCGGGCTCGGAGCGACTTCGGTGCCACGATTTCGCTGCTCAAGCCGACACTGCTCCCAGCAGGAGACTTCGCATCCGCACGAGATTGAAGGCCGCGGAGGTGAACGTGTAGATCCACTCTACGCGCTCGATGCCGCGGTGGCGGAGCTTTCGCAGGAGGCCGACGCTCTTCTTCCAGCCGAAGCCCTGCTCGACCAGCTTGCGCTTCTTCTGGCTCACGGCGTAGCCACCGTGACGCGTCGTGCGGCCGTCGATGGCACTGCGGCGGTTCGTGGTGTTCTGCGCCACGTGAGGCGTGACCCCACGAGCGCGTACTCCTGCCACGAAGGCGCGCGTGTCGTAGCCTTTGTCGGCCCCGAGCGTGCGCCGACGTTTTCTTGCGGGCAGACGGTCGAGCATCGCCAGCGCCGCCTCCCATTCGGCGGTACCCGTCGCGTGCAGGACCTGGGTGTCGACAATGAGCCCGTTTCGGTTTTCCATCAGAACATTGGCCTGGTAGGAAAGCTTCGACTCCTTGCCTCCCTTGCGAGCCAGGCGAGCATCGGGATCCGTCGTCGAGCGATGCGTCTCGTTGCTCCGCTTCTCGCCCCGGAAGTTCACGTCCGGATTGCGGGTCCCGTCCGACGGCGGCGGCCCGTCCTTGGGCCGGAAGCTCTTCTGGCCCGCCCAGGCCTCCAGGAGCGTTCCGTCCACCGTGAAATGCTCGTCGCTCAGCCAGTTGCGGCGCCGGGCCTCTCCAACCACCGCCTGGAAGAACGCGTCCGCGATGTCACCCCGCAGCAGCCGGTCCCGGTTCTTTGTGAACACGGTCGGCACCCAGGCCCGGTCGTCCATTCCCAACCCGACGAACCACCGGAAGAGCAGGTTGTACTCGAGCTGCTCGCAGAGCATCCGTTCGCTGCGGACTGTATACAGAACCTGAAGCAGGAGCGCCTTCAGCAGCTGCTCCGGCGGGATCGAGGGCCGGCCGGTCTTGGCATAGATGGCATCGAAGCGCGGCGACAGCTCTCTGAGAATCGGGTCCACGAACGCCCGGATCGAGCGCAACGGGTGGTTCGTCGGGACTCGGTCCGCCAGAGGCACGTAGCTGAACAGATCCTCCGTCCGCTCCACGTCACCGCGCATCGAGAGCTCCTTGGGCTGAGGTTGCACAATCTTACGATCGCGACCTCCAAGGACCTATCGTTTTCGATGCCTTTTTCAGCAGCCTGCTAGGAGCCAACCTGCTGGCGCGGGCGTCGGTCTATCGCAACTCGGTCGACCAGTTGATCGATTATCAGTCGGACAGCGCGGGTGAAAGCTACTTCGCCAACAGCGGCCGGGTGCGTGCCATCGGCTCCGAAGTGGGTCTCGTGTTCCGGTCCGACCTGATCCAGGGGGATCTGAATTACGGCTACCAGGCCGCGTCGTCCCGCGCGACCGACCAGAGGATGACCAACTCACCGTCCCATCTCGTGAGCGGCTCGCTCTCCGGAGGGTTCCACGGGTTGCGCGCTACCTGGACGCAGCGGATCGAGAGCGGGCGTCTCACGGTGTACGGCACCGAGACCAAGCCCTTCACGGTCGCGAACCTGACTCTGCGCAAGACCCACCTGTATCGCGACGCCGATCTCTTCCTGCAGGTGCGGAACGTCCTGGACGAGCGTTACGCGACGCCGGGAGGGTTCGAGCATCGGCAGGCCACTCTGCCGCAGGACGGCCGGAGCTGGTCGGTCCGCGTCGAGTGGGCCTTCTGACATGCGCATCGATTCATATCCCAATCCAACCGAGAATGGACCAATGACCGACAGAGCGCAGGACACCCCGGGCCCCCTGGTATTGGTGGTCGACGACGACGTCTCGGTGCGCCGGGTGATGTGGCGCGTGCTCCAGGCCCAGGGCTACCGCGTGCTGG